>NZ_JACHFR010000003.1:311222-436234 GCF_014202035.1 Treponema rectale | reverse complement strand
CTGTACAACCGGCTGTTATGGCAGGCGAAACTGTCATTACTGAAATTAACGGTATGACGGATAACCTTAACCGGGACATGACGGTATCAGTGCGGAAAACCGCCTTTTACAGGCTTCTTACGGAACTCTGAAGTATACCGGGCGGATTACCCCGGTTTACGCTGCTGCAGATTTTTTTTTTGCGGATCCGTGTAATCCCCTGTCTGCAGCTGACAGGCAGCCAGGCTTTCTGCGGTACAACTCCGTTTTCATAAATCTGGAAAAGCTCCGCTATGTCTGGAAGACACCAGGCACTTTCATAATCAGTTCCGCTCAGGTTTGTCGCAGCAGTGCTGTAATTCCTGCAGAAGCAGAAAGCCGGGTAATTTTCCTCTGTTGCGGTATCATCAACGCATTCAGATACTTCAACCTGATCAAGGTTATCGCTGCCGTTTTTTGTCGCCGGTAAAGGCCTGGCTTTCTGCGCTTCCATCTGCAGATTTTTTTTCTGAGGATCCGTGTAATCCCATGTCTGCAGCTGACAGGCAGTCAGGCTTTCTGCACTTCCATTCGTATGCATTTGCACTGTTCAAACACCATGTACATCTGACTGCGTCGTGCCTTAAGCCCGCTCCTGGAGTACGGCCTGTTGCTGTATCGTCTCCGCTGTTCAGGCCTGTTCACTTGCAGAAAATCAGTGCAATTGCCGCAGCCTTTACCCCGGACGGCCCCCGCAGCAGTAAGTCGAAAAGAAATTACCGGCGATTTTTTTAAAACGGGAATGGCAAAAAAAAAGTCTGCTTACGGAACTCCCGGAGCATGCCGGGCGGGACCGGAAGGGGCGCGGAGCGCGTCCGGAGCAGTTTCTGCGCAGGACCGGCCGGGAGGGTAAGCCCTGCAGGGCCCGTTGAGATACACGCGCCTTCCCTTTTCTTTGACCTGCCGGGGTGGATTCTGAGCGTTCCCCGCCTCTGTAAAATTACGGTTAAAAATATTGTAATGTTTGAAATAATTTCTGCTGATAATAAAAACAAGAAGATATTTTTTCGGTGAAAATCGAAAGAAAAATTAAAATTTTCTTAAAAAAATTACGTTACTTCACATGAAAATTCTTATTTTCAGTGAAAATCAGTAATTTCATCTCCTTTATGAACAAATGGAGATTCTGTTAATCTCAAACCATGAATGCAAAACATACACTATTAGAAGTATTTTCAGAAAATGTTGTAAAATTCAGAATGAAGCGCGGTATAACTCAGGAAGAAATGGCTTACCAGATCGACCTTACTCCGAGGGAAATTACAGAAATCGAATCCGGACATCACTGGACGAAGCCTGAAAAAATTGAAGTTATATGCAACCTGTTTGAAATTTCTTACAGGGAACTTTTTGATGAATCTGTGTTTACGAAAAAAGATGAATTTTTCATCACTGACCGTAAGAAAACTCACCGTCTTAAAAAAGAAATGCGAAGATCCGATTCAGGAAAAATGTTACTGAAGAAAATTGACCGTAAAAAGACATTCAACAAAATTGCACTTCAAAAAGTTTTAGGAGAAAATCTCATTCATTTACGGCATAGCATCAAAATGTCTCAGAAAGAACTTTCTGCAGTTTCCGGAGTATGCGAAAAGAGCATTTCCAATATTGAAAACGCATCAGCCTGGCCGTCAGCATCCGTACTTCAACGGCTCTCTGAAGGCCTGAGGATTTCATACATTGAGTTGTTTGAAACCCCCATCATAGTTCCGAACTCAGGTATCTCAAGGTATTTATACAACCTTAATCACAGAGAACTTTCAATACTTATAGAGCAACTGGAGCAGAGAAGAAAAATTCTCTGTGATATCGAAAGAAATCACGAAATGTCAGTCTGAGGCTTTTTTAGACGAAGATTTTACTGCAGCAGACTTCTTTGTTCGTTCCGCAGTCTTTTTTGTACTTGTAGAAGCCGCTGCAGAAGATTTAGCAGAAGCTCTTTTTACAGATTTTTTTACGGAAACCGTTTTTTCTGCAGAAGCTGCTGATGCAGCAGAAGTCTTTTTCTTAGAAACCTGGGTTTTTCCGGCGGATGAAGTTTTCCGTCCTGCATTCTGCTCTGCTTTCTGTCCTGATTTTACGGCAGCTGAACGTACTGCTGCTCTTGCAGGCTTTGCTTTTTCAACAACAGTTTCTGCAGAAGGTTCCGATTTCGTACCTGCGCTTTCGTTTTCAAGTGAATTTACGGCATTTTTTTTAGCCTCAATTTCTGACAAAAGTTCTTCAATCTGTGTGTAATACTCTTTCAACGTCTCAGTATCTGCTGCAGTTTTTTTTGCAGAACTGCGCTTTTCAAAAACAAATTCCCCAAGACTTGCATAAAGTTTCTCAAGTTTCCCGGTCATACGTGTCAGTTCAATTCTCATAACGGACTTATCACTGAAATCTGAAATTTTCTCACCCGCCTTATGAAAAACTTTCTTTGAAGATTCAACACTTTTATCCAGGAATTTGAAAAATTTTTCTTTAAATGACATGCTCTTATCTTTCATTTTCTTTACTCTCCCTTAAAATAACTATAACTGCAAAACAGTATACGCGCAACTACGGATTTAACTGCCACTCGCCATACTCATCAACAATTTCTGTTTTCATACTTGCCATAGGTCTCCATGAAACAGAAAATGAAAAATAAGGATGATAATCATAGGATTTTTTTGAACCGCTTGTTACGGTACGTGGTTTAAAAGTCAGGCTGGCATTCATATCCCAATCGCAGAGGGAATGAGAAAGGGTTACGGAAAATGTCTTTATTTTGAAACCGGAAGCTTTTCTTGATGCCTGATCCGAATCATAAAAGGAATCATCATCCCAGAATTTAAATGAATTATACAAATCGATAAACGGATTTGTTTCTCCGCCTATAACATCCCCGTAATCAGTATATTTCTGAACATATCTGAATATGACAGAATTACGTGATTCTGCAGAAAACTTCAAATCGAGAAAATTATTTATTTTAAAACTAAGACCAGGAACAAATGTAAAATAGCTGTTTGTCGGCTTCAGACAGTCATATACAATACTGGTTGACAAAGTCGGAGTCCATGAAATCCTATTAAGCCACCTGTAATAGGTCGTGCTCTTCGAAGCATAGGAAATGCTGAAGGAATACGGCTGAAACTCCTTATCCGTTTTTGAAGTCCATGTCATCGAATCTTTATCGAAATCATATCCGGCAACATAACTCATGACATACGAAGCCTGAAGATTCTTCCAGCTGGCAGATAATTTAAATGAATCTGCATGCCATTCATCAAGATCATAATTATAACTTTCAGTAAAACTGAAATCTCCGATCTTTATTGAGGCAGACTGCTGCATCGGATTCCATTCATAAGATTCATCAGTCGAGCTAACCTGCTGAATTCCCGTTGCAACACTAAAACTTCCAAGCGGAAAACCAAACTTAAGCGTTCCTGAATAATATTCAACCTGCGGAGGAAGTTTTGTTGACAATGTTAAAGTCTGGGAATACTTACCTTCTACGGCAGAAAGTGTTCCGCTGAGGGTATGCGTAGTAAAGCAGTCGTCGTCAAACACATCCGGCGTTTTATAATTCCACTGGGGATTCTCTGCATCTCCAAGAAATTCCGTTTCTATGAGTTTTATCGAGGTATTCCAGTCAATACTGGAATTCTTCAGCACTTCATTATAGAGAAGCGGTTTTACGGATACAGTATTTGAATTAGTGAGGTCAAGTTTCTTTGCCGCATAATCAGTTTTCTTTACAGTTGCAGCCTGAGTTTCAGTATATCCGTCCAGATCAGGATGTGTCTGATAGACTGGATTAAAGGTAAAATTATTAGACAAAGTTGCAAATGTATTTCGGTACGAAAGTTTACTGGTAAGCGTCGTCGGAACTTTTATCTGATAGTATGAAGAATAAAGATTACTCCAGCTGAAATCTTCCGGCTTATAGAGAGGATGCTCGTCATAACTCTGATAAGTAAGCTGGGAAGTATATTGAGGTGTTATGGAATAAGTCAGGGAATACTCGAGCCCCTTCAAATCTGTAACTGCAGACGTAACACCAGGAGATACAGATGGAAATCCTGCTTCAGAAAAAACTTCATCTGAGGCTGTTTCAGGACCGGAAGTTTTTTTCAGTTCCTTTTTCCCGCTTTCTTCCACTTCCAGTTCATCAGAATTTTCCTTCTTTTCTTTTTCAAGTTCATCAGGCGTCTTGAATTCATCAGGAACCTTCAGTGGTACTGTAAATGCAGGAACTTTTGCAGCTGCTGAAGAAGAGCCGGATATCTGAAAAATAGTTCCCGATATCTTTGCAGCTATCTTAAAGGGAGTAACCTGCGACGGATAAAAGAAAGTTCTCTCAGGAGAATACGTTCTCCAGTTTGAATCAGCAAGAGCCCATTCTTCATCGTAATAAAACCCATTGGAAGAAGCCGTACTTCTTGCCTTCGAGCTGAAAACAAGAGATGAAGAAAAACTTGTTATTGCAAGAGAATTTATATAAGGCTTTATAAAATCAGGAAGCTTAAAAGTATAGGAACCGCTGGCAGTCCATGTAAACGAAGAGACAGTATTGGATGTCGTTTCTTCTTCTTCGGCTCCATCCCCATTCATCAAAAATCCAAGCCAGTCAATATACTCACTCCGCTCATTAAAATCATCTGTAAAATACGGATCTGAATAAACCGGAAGAGAAAGGGAAAAAGTAAAAGGTTTTGTCACGGAAAAAGAAAGTCCGGCACTGTATCTGAACGGAAGTTCCATTCCCAGAAAATTTGATTTATCTGAATATGACTCACCGTTACTGTAGTTTGTATATACACCGCCTGATTCAAAGACAGTCTGGGTAAAAGCAATATTCATATTTCCGGACAGATTTGAAATAATACCGCCAGGCTTATATACTCCCTCCAGTCCGAACATAAAACCAAGGTTCGTATAGTAATCCGCCATTATTTTCAAATAATCCGTTGTATTTCCTTTATAGTCGGAATCAAGATTATGAAGGACAAGACCTTCCCTCTTCTGTTCCTTAAGGGTTGTTGATTTCATAAAATTAAACAGTCCCTTTGTAATGTCGTCCTCATCATCGTCATCTGATGAAGAATCAAGAGGTTTCCGTCCAAAAATATAAGTTGTTGTATTAAAATAATACCCCAGCCTTTCATCATAACCAAAACTCGGATTAAAAATAAGTTCATCCTTAGGATAATAAAAAGCAGGAAGATAAAGCAAAGGAACATGTCCTACAAACAGCACTGCATTGAAAAAAGCAAACTCTCCGCCAGGAAGAAGCCATATTCTCGACGCCCATATCTTCCAGTGAGGATCATCATCATCACAGAAAGTAAGTTCTGCATTCTTAAACGCTATGGTTCCCGAAGAATCCCTTCCAAAAATATCTGACGCAACTATCAGTGTCGAACCGGAAGGAAGGTTAATCGCATCACTCTGAGTTTGAACCGCCCGTCCGTTATCAAAGATTCCCTCAAGTGTACTGGTGTTAAACAAAAGGGAATTTGCGGATATATCCTGTCCTCCGGCACTTCCCCCTGTCTGCTGAAGGGAAACATTTCCTACTGCATACACCATATCAGTACTTCTGTTGAAGGTAACGGAATCTGCATAGATTTTTGTAACAGAACTCCCTTTCGTAACAGAAATTGATACAGAACCGGTAAGAATAATTTCCTCAGCGCCAGTCTCTTTATTTTTACGGTACTCAGTATTCTGGGCACTCTCAATCTTTATGACACTCTGCTCCTGTCCATACACAGAAGCCAGCACAAAACCAAGAAAAAAAATGAGGAAGATTCTTTTTAACGACTGAAAAAAACTGCAGTTCACCTTTTCAACGATTATATAGGGAGGCTATTTTTTCTTCAATCAGAGTACATTTAATTTTTTTCATCTCTAAGCCGCTCTCTTTCAAGCATTGCCTGAATAAACTTTCCCGTGTAACTCTTTTTAACGAGAGCAACTTCTTCCGGAGTACCGGCAGCAATTACCTCACCGCCACCTGTTCCACCTTCAGGACCAAGATCTATTATATAATCGGACTGACAGATAACATCAAGATTATGTTCAATCATAACAACAGTATTTCCTTTATCGACAAGCTGCTGTATTACAACCATAAGCTGCATTATGTCTGCAAAATGAAGTCCTGTAGTAGGTTCGTCCAATATATACAGGGTTTTTCCAGTTGACGGTCTGCACAATTCAGAGGCAAGTTTTACCCTCTGAGCTTCACCCCCTGAAAGAGTAAGCGCATTCTGTCCAAGCTGTATGTATCCCAGCCCGACATTTTTTAAGGTTTCAAGTTTTCTTGCAATATGCGGAATTCCTGCAAAAAAATCAGCTGCTTCTTCTATAGTCATATCAAGAACATCACTTATTGTCTTACCCTTATAAGTAACATCCAGAGTCTCCTGATTAAAACGCCTTCCATGACATACATCACACTGAATGAAAACATCAGGCAAGAAATTCATTTCAATAGTTATCGTTCCGGCACCTTCACAGTTCTCACAGCGTCCGCCCTTTACATTAAAACTGAATCTTCCTGACTTATACCCTTTTGCTTTTGCTTCCGGTAAGCTTGCAAAAAGTTCACGGATTCTGTCAAAAACGCCTATATATGTCACCGGATTGGAACGGGGGGTCCTTCCAATCGGAGTCTGATCAATGCTTATTACTTTATCAATATTTTCCAGTCCTGTTATGCTCTTATATTCTCCAACTTCATATTCTGTCCTCATTACAGCATTGCTCGCAGCCGGATAAAAAACATCAGTAAGCAGCGTTGACTTACCGCTTCCGGAAACACCTGTTATGCAGGTAAACGTTCCCAATGGAATATCAACATCGATATTTTTTAAATTATGTTCCCTGACTCCATGAATCTTTACAAAATTACCGTTTCCTTTTCTCCTCTCAGAAGGAATACGCATCCTTATTTTGCCCGCAAGATATTTCCCGGTAACAGAATCCTCTACCTGCATTACCTGAGACGGAGTCCCGCTCGCCATTATTTTTCCACCATGAACTCCAGCTCCAGGTCCAATATCTATAAGCCAGTCTGCAGTAAGCATCGTCTGTTCATCATGCTCTACCACAACAACTGTATTGCCAAGATCACGAAGATATGTAAGAGACTTTATAAGGCGTTCATTATCACGCTGATGAAGTCCGATAGACGGTTCATCAAGAATATACATTACACCGGTAAGTCCTGAACCGATCTGCGTTGAAAGCCTGATACGCTGGGCTTCTCCTCCTGAAAGAGTTGATGCACTTCTGTGAAGCGTAAGGTATTCCAGTCCCACATTTTTAAGGAAACTGAGTCTTGCATTTATTTCCTTTAATATCTGCGCGGCGATTTTCTGTTCTGTTTCCGAAAGCTTAAGATTCTTAAAAAAATCAATTGTTTCAAGGACAGAAAGTTCCGTAAGATCCCAGATATTTTTTCCTCCAACCGTAACACTGAGAGCTTCCGGACGAAGTTTCTTTCCATGACAACTTCTGCATTCAGAAACGGACATGTATTTTTCCTGCATGCGTTCCCGCTGGCTTTCTCCCCAGGCTTCAGCATACCTTCTTTTCATATCTGACATGACACCGAGCCATGGTCTTTTATATTCAGAATACCCTTCACCGCTCTGTTTCTGATAAACCCAGTGAAGAATCCTGTTTTCATCGCCATTCCAGAGATAGTCATACTGTTTTTTTGTAAGTTTATTTAAAGGAGTATCAAGGGAAAAACCACCTTCCTCTGCTACTGCTTCAAAGATACTTCTGTTCCATGCGCTGTCAGGATTATAAAATGCAATTCCGCCTTCATTAAACGAAAGATTCTTATCAGGAACAATCAGTTTTTCGTTCCATTCCATTTTTTCACCTATACCGGTACAGTCCGGACAGGCTCCGAAAGGATTGTTAAAACTGAAAAGACGGGGCTGGAGTTCAGGAATGGAAATTCCGCAGTCCGGACAGGCATTTTTCTGACTGAAGAAAACTTCCTGTTCAATAAAGGCCGCATCCCTGTCATAAGGAGTTCCTTTTGCATCCAGGGCAGCAGCAACTTCAGAATAAGCTTCCTCGTCCTTATTTACCCTGCGGAGAACTATGAGGATTCCGTTTGCAGCATTAAGGGCTGTTTCTACAGAATCGGCAAGCCTCCTGCGAATTTCAGGCTTCAGGACTATACGGTCAACTACTATTTCTATCGTGTGCTTCTTCTGCTTATCAAGCTTAATAGAATCCTCAAGTTCTACCATAAGTCCGTCAATTCTGGCACGAACAAAACCTGATTTTTTTGCATCTTCAATAACTTTTACATGTTCACCCTTCTTACCGCGAATGACAGGAGCCAGAAGAGTCAGTTTAGTACCCTCATTCCAGCTGAGGATCGTGTCTATAATCTGATCAACGGACTGCTCGTTAATTTCACGGCCGCACTGAGGACAGTGAGCCTTACCTATTCTTGCATACAGAAGCCTGTAATAATCATATATTTCAGTTACTGTTCCTACAGTTGATCTCGGATTTTTATTTGTCGATTTCTGTTCAATTGAAATTGCAGGAGAAAGCCCGGAAATCATATCAACGTCCGGTTTATCCATTCTTCCTAAAAACTGACGGGCATAAGAAGACAGGCTCTCCATATAGCGTCTCTGTCCCTCAGCAAAAAGAGTATCAAATGCCAGTGAAGATTTACCGCTCCCTGAAAGTCCGCTTATTACGACAAGACGATTTCTTGGAAGTTCTACATTTATGTTTTTAAGATTATGTTCCCTTGCACCCTGAATTACGATTTTTTCCTGACCTTCAGGGACTTTATTTATTCTGTTCATAGACACAATTAAATGTTAAAAAACTTAAAATTTCAAGCATCAGGACAGAAACGGAACAGCATCAAAAATCAGAACATATCAGCTGTTTTCAAGACGAAGCTTCTCTTCTGCCTCTACAACTTCGAGAACGGAATGTATGAGATTATCTACGGTTTTAAGGTTCTTCTTGAATTCTGCACGGTAAAATATCTGAGTCCTTTTTTTTACGGAAACAAGCAGACCGCTGTCCTTGAGAACCTTAAGATGATGAGAAACAGCCGGACGGGAAAGCTTAAATCTGGAAGCAAGTTCCGTAACGTTTATTCCGTCAAAACCAGACTCCGCTACTTCCAGCATAATTTTCTGCCGTATAACGTCCCCAAGTGCAACAAATAACGGCGAGCACTTCAAGAACATTCCCTGCAGCCGCTTAAACTCTTTCTTATTCATAGTCCTAATATATGACCTAACATGCGTTTTTGTCAACATTTCGTTCAAATAATTAAACTGTTAGACACTTAAACCGTTAAACCTTAAGATTTTTTTATATTTTTAATTCTTTATAATATAAGAAATTAATAATAATTTTTAATAGTTTAAGGTAAAATTTTCATGATTACATTTGACATTTTATTTTAATTGATTATCATATTGGTAATGGTTCAAGTTTTTGAACGGATATAATACAAAAAGCGAGGTATTTTTAAGATGAAATTCGTAAAGGCTTTTTTTAAGCACCCGTGGTTTATCATCATCACCTGCCTCATTCTGACAGGATTTTTCGGATTCTTCCTTAAGGATCTGAAACTTGAAAACTCAATGAGACAATTCTTCCCGCAGAAAAATGAAGCCTACACAAGACTTACAGACACGGAAGACAAATTCGGAAGCATGCTCGCCATCGGTGCAAGCATTGAAGCAGATTCAGGTACCATCCTTACACCGGAATACCTTTCCATCATAAAAAAAATAACAGACAGAGTTTCTCTTCTTTCTGAAGTTGATACATCAAAAATAAATCCTTCTGAAAAAAGCGTAGACTCACTTACCCATATTGATTATCTGTGCGCAGATGAATACGGAGCAATTTCTCCGTCACAGCTTATTCCTCCTGAATATTTTGATGATAACGGAAACTATATTGCCGGTCAGGAAGGTATCAGTGAACTTAAATCACGCCTTACTGAATGGGACGACATGTACAACCGTGTAATCATAAATGACAACAATACTGCAGCCCAGCTTCAGATTACGCTGAAAACTACAAGCACTTATGAAAATGACATCGAAAGTGCAAAACGTGCCCTTGAAAGTGCAAAAGAATCCGGTGATCCTGATGAAATAAAAACTGCAGAAAAAAATCTGGAAGATACAATCAATGCTCCATCCGTACAGCTGGAAGAAGCAAAAAAGAATCTGAAAAAAGCAAAGGCTTCAAAAAACACTGACGAACTTAAGGCAGCAGAAGAAGCTTACGAAAATGCAAAATCATACTATGCAGCCTGCAATTCTGATTCAGTAAGGCAGCAGAACACACTTACGGCAATCCGTAAAATTGTAGAAGAAGAATGCAGCGGTCACAACGTAAAATACAAGCTCGTCGGAGAACCTGTTCTTTCTGAAAATTCAAGAAAATTCATGACGGCAGACCTTCTCGGCCTCATTCCACTGGTAATTGTCGTAGTACTCATCTCACTTTACCTGAGCTTTAAGACTGTCGAAGGAACATTACTTCCTTTGATTACTGTAGTTATGGCAACCGCAATATCCTGCGGACTCATGGGACTTTTCGGAATAACCTTCACTCTTGTTTCAAGCGTAATTCCAGTTGCCCTTATTGCTGTAGGTTCTGCATACGGAATTCACGTTCTTACCCACTACTACATTGCCGTAAAAAATGCCGGAAATGAACTTACTGCAGAAACATACAGAGAATGCGTATTTGAAGGCCTTAGAGATGTATGGAAAGCTGTTATCCTTGCAGGAATTACAACAGTAGTAGGTTTCATTTCTCTTGTAACAAGTCCTATTGAACCTCTTCACAGCTTTGCAATATTTACAGCTGTAGGTGTCGGAATTTCCCTCTTACTTTCAGTAACTTTCATTCCGGCAATTCTTCTTGTAAAAGACTACAGAAAAATCGGACAGAAAAATGAAAATTCACTTTCCGAGAAAGTAAGAAAACGTGCTGCAAAAGTTCGTGCAAAAATTGAATATCAGCTTGCAAGAAGAGGCGGAAAATCTGTTGACGAAGCAAGCGGAAATACCTTATACCTCATTTACCGTTTCTTCTGCGGAACAAAAATCCGTCTTATAATTACAAGTGCAGCAATTATAGTATTCAGCATTACAGGATTCAGACTCCTTAAGATTGATACAGCACTTATAAACTACTTCCCTGAAGACTGCCAGTTCAGAAAAGACATTGATTACATCGACGAACGTTTTGCCGGAACAAACAGTATCTTCTTTAACGTTATTTCTCCGGACGCACGTAACTATGAAGCTTCCGCTGAAACTGAAAATACATCCGATGAAACTGCTGAAGAAGAATTTAACTTTGATGACTTTAATTTTGACGCTGATACTTCAGAAGAAGATTTCAATTTTGATGACTTCGACTTTGATGCGGCAATCGAAGAAGAAGCAGCCCCTGTAACAGCCTCAACAAGCATTACTAACCCGGAAATACTTAAAGCCGTAGATGACATGAATGCCTACCTTCTTGCAAAACACAAGGGTATCGGAAAAATCGTAGCACTTCCGACGTTCATCAAACGCGTAAACCAGGTATGGAATGCACCTGAAGCCCAGGAAGATGAAGCCGGTGAAGCATACAGGGAAAAACTTGCATCTACACTTACAACACAGGAACTTCTTGAAAAATTCAACCATGCCTATATTGAGGCAGGAGGAAAATACGCAACTGTTGAAGGAATTGTCGACATTCTCATGAAAGACACAAACTTTAACGGAACTGCATATTATGAAATTCCATATGATCCTGAAAAATATCCGCAGGATACAAGAGAAGCACTTTCAGGAATCGTTGCAAATTATCTTGATTCAATACTCAGCGGTTCTGCATCCATCAGCCGTTTCATTGACAGCACTTCACAGCCTCAGATTATGCGCATAACCTGTCAGCTTCGCGTTCATACAACAGATGCCGTTGAATCAGTAATCAATGATGCAAAAGAATATGCTGCAAAACACTTCCCTGAAGGATATACACTTGAATCAACAGGTTCTTCAGATATGGAAGTTGTTATGACAGACATGATTGTTGAAAGTCAGATTTCTTCACTTGCACTTTCACTGATCTCAGTATTCATCATCATTACAATCTCCTTTAAATCTGGATGGGCAGGACTTCTCGGAGCAATTCCACTTGCATTTGCAATTCTCCTCAACTACATGATAATGGGATTTGCAGGAATCAACCTTGACCTTGTAACAAGCATCATCGCTTCCCTTGCAGTCGGAGTAGGAATTGACTACACAATTCACTTCCTCTCTACATACAAGGAAGAAAGGTCAAAATCTGATGACATTGAATACGTAACAAAGCAGACATTTACAAAAAGCGGTCACGGTATTGTTACAAACGCCCTCGCCGTAGGATTCGGATTCCTCGTACTCTGTCTTTCAAAGTTTGTGGTACTCCGTTACATCGGTGTACTTGTTGCACTGGTAATGTTTACATCAAGCTTCCTTGCAATGACAATCATTCCTGGAATACTTAATCTGCTTGATCCGAAATTCATCAGACCTGCAGAAAAAAAATCTGAATAAACCGTTGCATAAATGTAACAGTAATCAGGTTTAAAGGTTTAATTATATAAACGTATACATCAGACGGAACAGTATGTTCCGTCTGAACAAATAAAACTTTTATAAGGAGAACAAATATGAAAATGACATCTAAAATTACAGTTCTGACACTTGCACTTCTTGCAGCCGGTTCCATGACATTTGCACAGGGAACTGGAAAAAGCAACGAAAAAGGTGATGAAATCATGCGCATCGTACGTGATTTTAAGAAACCAGATTTTTCTACTTCGAACGTCATAATGACTCTTACAGATAAAAACGGAAAAAAAGAAACACGTGCCGTAAGAGAATATGGCCGCGACAAAGACGGACAGTCTTCTGTTGTTATGATGTTCCTTTCTCCTGCAAGCGTAAAGGATACCCGCTTTCTTCAGATTGAAAAAGAAAATGCAGACGATGATAAATTCATCTATCTTCCTTCACTCAAAAGCACCCGCCGTGTAAATGCAAGTGAAGGTTCAAAATCCTTTATGGGAACTGATGCAACATACGATGATCTTTCTACCCGTGAATTTGATGAAGACTATCATGAATACATTACTACAGAAGACAAAAACGGCTACAAAAACTGTGACGTTGTAATCATGACTCCAAAAGACAAGAAATCAAGTCAGTACAGTTACAGGAAGGCATGGATTTATCACGTAGATGAAGCTGAGAAAATATACTACCCTGTTTACACTGAACTTTATGACAAAAACAACAAGCTTGTAAAAAAACTTACAGTTTCAAGAATTGAAAAGGTTGGCGATTTCTATATTCCAATGGATGATAAAATGGAAAACGTACAGACAGGACACTCTACAACTCTTGAAATAAAGAATGTTGATACAACAACAAAAATTCCTGACCGCTACTTTACACAGAACTTCCTCAACACAGGAAAATAAAAAAATAAACAAAAAAATAAAACCCCGGTTTTGAACCATACAGCAGCTGGCTGTCTGCGGTCAAAACCGGGGATTTTTTTTATTTAGAATACAAAATCTATTACTTCTTCTACCCTGCTTACAGGAATAAAACGAATACCGTTCTTTACATGTGCAGGGATTTCATCAAGATCCCTTTCATTTGCTTTAGGAATCAGGATTGTTTTTATATGATTGCGTTTTGCAGCAACTGTTTTTTCACGAAGCCCGCCTATTGGTAAAACCTGTCCGGTAAGTGAAAGTTCTCCAGTCATTGCAAGATTCGGCTTAATTTTCTTTCCTTTCATTAAAGAAATAAAAGTCGTAGCCATCGTTATGCCTGCACTAGGGCCGTCTTTTGGAGTTGCTCCCTCCGGTATGTGAAGATGAATCGTATTTTCCTCAAACCAGGAACTGTCTTTTATTCCTTTAGCAATGGCATACTGCTTTGACCAGTTAAGGGCAATCTGGGCACTTTCTTTCATTACGTCACCCATCTGTCCCGTAAGCTGAAGTCCGCCTTTTTCTGATCTGTATGCAATGCTCTCAAGAAGAAGAGTGTCCCCGCCCATACTTGTCCAGGCAAGTCCTATTGCAGTACCCGGTATATCAGCTTTCTTTATCTGACTTTCATCAAATACACTTTTACCTAAATACTTTCTTACTTCAGGCTCTCCGATAATAAAAGTATTTCCTGCCAGGTTTTCCTTCAGGGATTTTTTTGAATCCTTAAACTTCTGACTCTGTTCAAGAACAATCTTACGGAGAATTTTATCCATACATTTCTCATAATTACGGACACCGGCTTCCCTTGCATATTCCCTTGCAATTAAAGAATATGCTTCCTTCGTAAACTTAACCTGATTCTTTGCAAATCCGTCTTTTACAAGAATTTTAGGAAGAAGATACTTCTTTGCAATCTCAGTTTTTTCCTGATCGATATACCCGGAAAGTTCTATTATTTCTGCACGGTCAAGTAAAGGCTGAGGAATAGTATCAAGAGTATTTGCAGTAAGTATGAAGAATACGCTGCTTAAATCAAACGGCAAACCGAGGTAAGTGTCTCTGAACGTAACATTCTGTTCCGGATCAAGAACTTCCAGAAGAGCGGCACTCGGATCTCCCTGATTTGAAGCATTCATTTTATCAACTTCATCAATCATGAAAACCGGAGCCTTTGTTTTTGAAAGTTTTAATCCTTCAATTATCTGTCCAGGCTGAGCTCCAATATATGTCCGGAGAAATCCCTTTATTTTTGCCTGGTCATGCTCACCACCAACACTGAAACGATAAAACGGCTTATTCATACAATTGGCAATGGAACGACCAACACTTGTCTTGCCAACTCCAGGAGGACCACAAAGAATAAGTACTGCACCCTTACCGTCATTCTTTAACTTACGTACGGCAAGATATTCAAGAATCCTTTTCTTTACATCTTCAAGTCCGTAATGATCTTTTTCAAGAATTTTTTCTGCGTTTTCGATATTATAATCTTCCACCGGTTCATCATTCCACGGAAGGGAACATACAAGTTCAAGATAAGAACGAATATTATTGTAATCAGGATCATGAGAATCCATCATCTGGAATTTATCAAGTTCACTATCCAGAGTTTCTTTTATTTCTCCCTCAAACTTAAAGGAATCAATCTTTGACTTGAACTTCTGGTATTCACCGGCATGGGAATTGCCAACTCCAAGCTCTTCCTGAATACTCTTCATTTCTTCCCGGAGAAAATATTCCCGCTGATTTTTTTCTATTTTTTCATTAAGCTCTGTCTGAATCTTTTTCTGAACCCGGAGAATTTCCTGTTCTTTCTTTATAAACACCAGAACCTTTTCCATTCTCTTTCTGACATCAACAGTTTCAAGAATCTTCTGCTGTTCTGTTTTCTCGATATTAAGAATAGAGGTAATGAAATCTGCAATTTTACCCGGATGATTTATATTATTCAGATTCATGCGCATTTCTTCGCTGACGAGGGCATTAGCCTCACCAATTTCACGCATTTCACTTATAAGGGCTCTTGTAAGGGCTTTTACTTCAAAAGAGTTTTCACCTGTATCAGGAAGGTACTCAACGGCAGCAACCATCGGACTTTCTGAAGAAAGAATTTTCTTTATTCTGAACCTGATAATAGTTGATACAAAAAGATTAACGGCACCATCCGGAAGATTTGTCTTTTTTATTATCCGTGCAGCCGTACCAACCTTGTAAAGGTCCGCTGCAGAAGGATTCTTCTTATCTTCTTTAAGAAGTACAAATCCTACATAGCCATCCCCCTTGTAAGCTTCTTCTATAGTTTTTATATCATCATTGCTGTTTACCATAAAAGGAGTAAAAATTCCCGGAAAAATAGGAATTCCTCCCAACGGAAGCAGGCAGAGCTTATCCGGGAGATTCATTTCCTGTGGCATTAAAGTCGTTGAATCACTTATACTTAAGTCTTCGTTATCTGTTAACTTATCTTTTTTACTCATACTTTCAATATACTGAAAATATGGCAAAAAGACAAATTTTTACGCGATTAATTCATTCTGCAAGACAGGTAATTTTCATGAACGTAAAGTCACCCTCAAAATGAAGGTCTTCTTCCGGAGAAAAAGCAAAGGCATCTTCAGCAGCAAAAGAAACCCCGTTTACACTTCCCTGTCCGTCAAGAATAAAGCACAGCATTACATCTGAAGGAGAAGTATTCTTTCCGCATGACCTTATATCATACGAACCTGACACGCAAAGCTTTTCCAGTAAGAAGTAAGGACAGCGGAAAGACCCGGCAAAAGGGCCCGGAGGCAAAAGACCGTCATTCTTAATGCAGGCAATGCCTTTTTCTACATGACATTCGCGTCCCCTGTTAAAATCATAAAGCCTGTAGGTAACATCACTGGACTGCTGGATTTCAAGAAGCCTCATCCCTTTTCCGATTGCATGAACCGTACCAGAAGGAATGAAAATGAAATCTCCCTTTTTTACAGGAACATAATTAAGGTAAGATTCAAGAGTGCCGCCTTTAATGGCAAACTTAAGCTCTTCCGGAGGATAATCTTTCTTCAGTCCATAAATAAGACGAGCATCCGGCTGTGCATCCAGAACATACCAGCACTCAGTTTTTCCACGACAGTTTTCATAAAGAGCCGCTTTTTCATCATCAGGATGAACCTGTATACTCAGACTGTCATCAGCCTGAATTATTTTTCCGAGAAGCGGATAATCTCCGCCGGCAAAAGATTTAAAATCTTCCTGACATCCATTAGGATGCGTAGATGCAAACCAAAGTTCGTATCCCCATATTTTTTCGGATTTTATAGCCTCAAGTTTAAGCATACAGATTCCCCTCAATTATATTTTTACTTCTGCCAGAGTACTGACGGATAATAACCGCACTTTATCTTTTCTGCGATTTCATCACGGACTATCTGGCGGTCTTCAGGATAAGTCATTCCGAACCACTTTTCAGGTGAAGTATAAAACTTTACGGTACCATGACCATGCCTGACAATATCACTGGCTGCAACAGGAAGCAGGGCTTCTTTCTTTGCCTCTCCCAGTGAAGTCTTTTTGAATTCATCCCAATAAACATTGAATTCTTCAAATGCCTTAAGGGAAAAGCCAAAAAGATTCATGCTGACCCATTCTTTACCGGTAAGAGGAATTTCCTTTCCGTCAATTTCACTTACAATGCCGTCTCCTTTGTAGGATATTTTAGTATTCTCTACAATAGAATCCAGGAAACCGTCTTTTACGGTACAGACACCGCGGCTTACAGATCCGCTGCGGCTCATGGTATTGCCGAGTACATAACCGACCATTGCATGTTCCGTTGAATCTGATTTTATAGACGAAAGATGTCCTGCAAGAGTTTTAAAAGCTTCCTTTCCGTAATAATCATCACTGTTTATTACAGCAAAAGGTGTCTTTACCGCATCCTGAGCGCACAGCACTGCGTGTACCGTTCCCCACGGCTTCGTACGTTCAGCACATCTGGAAAGTTCCTCATCATTCAGAAGAGAATCTTTTGACTGAAAAACATATTCCGCATCAAAATTTCTGGCTACACGGTCAAAAAGACGTTCACGGAAATCCTTTTCAATATCTTTTCTGATTACGAATACAACTTTTCCAAAACCGCACCGCTGGGCATCGTAAGCTGCATAATCAAGAAGACATTCATTGTTTTTACCTACGGCATCAATCTGTTTAACTCCGCCATAACGGCTTCCCATTCCGGCTGCAAGCACTAAAAGCGTTGGTTTCATGACTCTTCCCGTTTATTTTGTTATTGCTTCGAGAGCGATTTCTATCATATTTGTAAATGTTGTCTGTCTTTCTTCTGCAGTTGTCTCGCCGCCAAGAAGAATATGATCACTTACAGTAAGAACGGCAAGAGCCTTTCTGTTAAACTTTGCAGCAAGTGTATAAAGCTCGGCAGCTTCCATTTCTACACCCATTGCACCATATTCTGCCCACAGCTTCCAGTTTGATTTTGGATCATAGAACATATCGCTGGAAACAATATTACCTACATTTGTTTTAAGTCCTTTTGCAACGCTGGCTTCATAAGCATTCTTAAGCAGGTCAAAATCTGCAATCGGAGCATAATGAAGTCCGTTAAACCTCATGGTGTTAAGTCCTGAATCAGAACAGGCACCCTGTGCAAGAATAACTTCACGAAGGGCAATGTCTTTTCTTACGGCGCCGCAAGTACCTACACGAATAGCCTTCTGAACTCCATAAAACTGGAAAAGTTCATTTACATAAATAGAAAGAGACGGCTGCCCCATACCGGTGCCCTGAACAGAAACCTTCTTACCCTTGTAGGTTCCTGTAAAACCGTACATTCCACGGACTTCATTATAGCATTTTGCATCCGTTAAAAAATTTTCTGCAATAAATTTTGCCCTTAAAGGATCTCCCGGGAGAAGAACTGAATCTGCAATAGCTCCCTCTGGTGCGTTAATGTGTGTACTCAATTTTTATACTCCTTTTATAATAATTCTTTCCACAGTTATTTTGGGAAAGGTCTTACATTATATCACAATACTGATAAAATGGCACAAAATAATTATTCTGAAAAGGTTTTCAGAATAATTATTTTATTTAGGGTTTACTACAAACCCTAAAAACGGCGAAGTCAAGGCTTTAAGCGTACGCGTGCCTTAACTCGACGTATTATAAAGAATTAATCCTGTCATATTCCTTAACAAGGGCAGCCAGTCTTTTTGCAGCAGAAAGATCAGGTAATTCATCAAGTTTCCACGCCCAGTTGCCGCCTGAAGCTGAAGGAACATTCATTCTTCCATCCGAAGAAACATTCAGCACATCCTGCAAGGGAATTATACAGTATCTGGCACGGGATTTCATCGCGCATTCTATCAGGGCAGAACATATCTGTTCCTCAGAAAGAGAAGGATCCAATCCCAGATATGAAGCAATATTCTGTCTGTACAGGGGAGGATTTTCCTTCAAAGCTCCGACAGTCGTATTATTATCATGGGTTCCAGTATAAACAACGCAGTTATCTGTTTCAAAATTTTCAGGGAGATACAGATTTTCTGCACTTTCTTCCGTCCAGGGCTGGTCATTAAATGCAAACTGAAGGATTTTCATTCCCGGAAATCCGCAGTCATCCCTTAACCTTGCAACTTTTTTTGTAATGAGGCCAAGATCTTCTGCAATAATTTCTGCACGGGGGCACTTCTTTTTTATAACGTCAAAAAGCTCCTTTCCAGGCCCCTTCATCCATTTTCCGTTTACTGCAGTTTTTTCTCCTGCTCCGACTTTCCAGTAAGCTTCAAATCCACGGAAATGATCAATGCGGACAATATCCGTAAGTTTCATCATATGCTCAATGCGCTTTACCCACCAGGAATATCCGTCTTCCCTGAGAGATTTCCAGTCATAAAGAGGATTACCCCATAACTGTCCCGTAGAAGAAAAATAATCAGGAGGAACGCCGGCCTGAGCTTTCAATGCCAGAGTTTTCTGATTTATCTGAAAAAACTTTTTATTTGCCCATAAATCAGCACTGTCAGCGGCAACAAAAATAGGAATGTCTCCTATTATTCTTATTCCATTCTCCCCGGCATATTTTTTAAGGGAATTCCACTGTGAAAAGAAAAAGAACTGAATGACTTTTATCTGTTCAAGTTCTTCACGATGCCCTGCAGTCCATTCATTTAAGGCACTTTCATCATGACGGGCCAGTTCTCTCGGCCAGAATTCATTCCATCGGGAAGCTGCACCTTCGACTTTTTTTTCTGAAGCTTCAGCGTCATAATGTTTTTTTATTGATGTATACAGAGCAAAATCATCAAGCCAGTAACGGTTTTTCTTTTTGAAAGTTTCAAAAAGTTTTTTATCTTCATCTTGTGCGGAAGTAAGAAAAAAAGCTGCACATTTATAGAGGACAGGCAGTTTCCACCACACCACGGCACCATAATCAATTTTTCCTGAAGGTTTTATATAATCAGGAACCGCCGTATCTGCCTTTTTTGCCCAGCCCCGTCTGACAAGATCTGCAATATCTATTAAAAGGGGATTTCCGGCAAAGGTAGAAAAACTTGCATAAGGAGAATCGCCGTAACCGGTAGGTCCTAAAGGAAGTACCTGCCAGAGAGACTGTCCTGATTTTTTTAACCAGTCACAGAATGAAAAGGCATTTTTTCCCAGCGTACCGATACCTTCTTTTGACGGAAGGCTTGTTATGTGAAGGAGGATTCCTGAAGAGCGTGCATTTTTCTTTGTCATAGGAAAAAGTATAGTGCATAAAACGGTTAATTTCCATGAAAAAAAAAGACCTGCTGAAAATGAACTTTCTCAGCTCAATCTCAGCAGGTCTCTTCTTTACCTTATGCAGGGGCGTTCGGGGTCCACAGGCGACGGGTGCTCAATATATCGCACCCTGTTTCGTTAAAGAGTTTTTTTACTCAGTAGGTCTCTTCTTTAATTTCTTAGATTTTACTACTGCCTGTCCAGTGCCTGTGGACTGCTCCATCATGGCTCTTACTTTCAACGGGAGTCCGAAGAGGGTTATGAAGCCTTCTGCGTCTTTGTGGTTGTAAAGTTCTCCAGTCGTAAAGCTTGCAATTGATTCATTATAGAGGCTGTAAGGAGAATGACTTCCTGCACCGCGGATAGAACCCTTATAAAGCTTAAGCTGAACCCATCCTGTTACAGTTTCTTCAGTCTTGTCTACAAATGCCATACAGCTGTCAAAAAGGGTTGTAAACCATTTACCGTCGTAAATAAGTTCTGCAACTTTGATGGAAAGCTGCTGCTTATAATGATATGTATCACGGTCAAGACAGATATGCTCCATCATTCTGTGTGCAGCATAAAGGATTGCTCCACCCGGTGTTTCGTATACACCGCGGCTCTTCATTCCTACACAGCGGTTTTCACAGATATCAACAAGTCCTACTCCATTGCGGCCGCCGATCTTGTTGAGTTCAGTCATAATCTGAAGACCGTTCATTTTCTTACCGTTTACGGCAACAGGAATACCCTTATCAAATTCAATCTTTACATACTCTCCGCCTTCCTTTGCTTCTTCAGGAACAACGGTATTCTTGAGCATATGTTTATAATTCGGTTCATTTTCAGTCTTTTCAAGTTCAAGACCTTCATGGCTTAAGTGCCATATATTTTCGTCACGGGAATAAGACTGGTCTTTCTTCATAGGAACTTCAAGTCCGCGGTCTTCAAGATACTTTATTTCTGCTTCACGGCTGTCCATGTTCCATTTATCATCACGCCATGCTGCAATAACCTTAAGGTCAGGTGCAAAAGCTTTAATTGCAAGTTCAAAACGAACCTGGTCATTTCCTTTTCCTGTTGCTCCATGACAGATTGCAACAGCCTTTTCCTGGCGTGCATATTCAACGAGAATTTTTCCGATAAGAGGTCTTGCTGTTGAAGTACCAAGAAGATATTCATCTTCATAAACAGCATTTGCCTTAAGGGCTGGCCATATGTATTCTTCAATATATTCCTGACGGGCATCTACTACATAGCAGGCAGATGCACCTGTCTTGAGGGCACGCTTTTTAATTGACTTCCAGTCATCACCCTGTCCTACATCAATGCAGACAGCAATAACATCGTAATCATAATTTTCCTTGAGCCATGGAATAATTACCGTAGTATCAAGTCCACCGGAATAAGCAAGGACTACCTTGTCTTTCTTTGCTTTTTTTGCTGCCTTTACAGTCTTTTCTGCCTTAGCAGGTTTTGCAGCAGCCTCAGTCTTTTTCGTTGCCATAGAAAACCCTCACAATAAAATGAAAATTTATACATCCAATATAGTAATTAGTTTATAAATATGCAAGCAAAATGCATAAAAATACTATAAAAAAAGCCTTTTAAGATTTTAAAATTTAATGAAAGCAGCCTGGACAGTAAATTTTCCGGCTTTTTCTTCCGGAGGTAAACTGGCAAAGGGGGCTGTTTCCCTTCTGAAAGAACCGAACTTATCATTACAGCAGGTACATTCAGGACGGATGCAGATATTTCTATCCGGAACACCGCAGCGCTTTAAGACGGCAATGTTTGCCGCAGCAAGAGAAAGGGCATACTGTCCGGGAGAAATAATTTTTATACAGTCCGGGGTGAAATTATCAGCAAAATAAGAAGCCCTCTGTTCATCTACATTATAACAGCAGTCATGAATATGAGGTCCAAGAACAATCCTGAAGTTTTCCGGCTTTGAACCGCATTTTTCTGCAGCAAGAGAAAGGGCATTTTCAACAATACCTGTTCCTTTCCAGCCGGAATGCAGCATTCCCGCTACACCTGAAACCGGATCATACATATATATGGGCATGCAGTCTGCAACGGTGACAACGGGAATTATAGAGCGGTTAGAAGTAAGAATACCGTCTGCCTTAATCCCGTCACACTCAGAAGCTTCATTAACAAACACAACTTCTTTTGAATGATACAGTTCAACCTGTGCGATTTTTCTGTCCCTTCCGCAAAGTTCAGAAAGAAATGACTGACGGTTCTCATTAACTTCATTCCATCTGAAACGCATGGACCCTGCATTTCTGAGAGTCATACCCCACACCGGAGAATCATTATTTTCTGTAAACTGTCCATATAAAACACTGCCGCTTTTCATATAAACATATAATCCCGTTACATTGCAGAAGAATCAAGGGACTCAGCTTCAGTAAGCACGTCATAGGCATGATCAACAACAGTATAAACAAGAGAAAGATTCTCTTTAAATTCCTTATTCTGCCTTCCGCCGATCTTTGACCAGTTTGAAAGACCGCCGTAATACTGGCTTTCAGAACCGTTTACAACCGCACCAAGAATACTTTTTACAGAACGGAACCATTTGCCTGCCTTTTCTATAAAATTCTGTGAACTTTCATCCACATCAGACATAACTGCATCAAAACTTTCACGGGAAGAAGAAGCACGCTCAGGATTATGGCCAAGTCCTGCAAGCACAGAACCAATATCTCCATTTTCGGCTAAGGATGCATTAAATACGGCAAAATCATTACGCATGTTCTGAATCGTCCTGAAATCGTCAGCAAATTCAATTGTATTTTCTTTTATAATAAAATCTCCCTCAAGCATGACTGTCTTCAAAACCGGTTCATGAGCTCTGATTATCGAATCAAAAAACATCCAGATAAATCCCATGGACATTTCATAACGGAAAGTATATCCGGTCCACAGTTTTTTCCAGGGACGTACAGGTAAAAGAGGAATTCCATCATAATCAAAATAAGTCTTTATCTTTATCTGCATCCTGTATTTCTTGTAATCAAAAAGCCACTGATTCCACCGGATATCAAAATTAGTCCTCCACTGACTCTTGAATTTTACAAACCAGTCTTCTCCCCCGCCAAAAGGTTTTGAATCATACAGGGAATTATCAAATACAATACGTGCAAGATCCTTTACGGGAACACCGCCTGAGAAAGAGCGGATTTCTTCAATATGAAGCTGGGCTCCGTTTATAAACTCACTTACCAGCTGCTCCTCATCTCCTTTATTAGGATTCTCAGCAGTAGTGTTATAATAAAAGGAAAACAAAGCAACCAGAGCTTCGTTTGCAGGAAGGTTTACAACACTCATTATTTTCGCAATGGACGCAAAGTCTGACCTGGCAATATTATAAAGACACTCTTTTGAAGGCGTAAAATTTTTTATAAGTGAATCCACGTGCATTCTGTTAAATGCCGTCAGCCACTCAATGGACCGCACGCACATGTACATCATGGTCCTTTTAGATTCAGGAAGATTATCAAGGGCATCTTCCATTTTCTTTATAAGCTGAACTCTTGTTTCTGAAGTCAGATTTTTCGTAAAGGGAAACTTATATGGATCAACATCCTTCTGTATTTCCTCTGCAATATCAGGAATTACAATAGTACTTAAATAATAATAATAAAGTCCTGGATTACTTTCATAACTTTCCACATATGGCATGAAAAATTCCTGTACTTTACGAAGCATGTAAAGTTTTTCGTACGTTCCCAATGTAAGGACACTGCGGTGATGGGAAATAAGCCCGGGATACGTATGCTCAACATCATGAGCAAGACGGGTGATGAGAGAAGTATTATAAATATCTTCCTGCCGTATATTAAAAAGCGCAGCTTTTATTTTTATCCAGAGACGTCTTAAAAAAGATTCCTGCTGCAGTCTGACTGACAGGCTCTCACGAAAATTAGGGTCATCAGCAGGCAGCACTGAAATAACATCCTCATTCTCTTCTTTTGAAGACCTGCTTACTTTATCAAGCATATCCTTTCTTTCGTCATCAGACATAGAGGAAACCATTCTGTCGAATCCGGACATTGAATTATCTGGTGCCATAGATTACCTATCGTAAAAAAAACAAAATATTTTGTAAAGTAACGTTTGTCAGGTTTTACAAAAAGACATAAGGAAGTTAAAAAGTGTTGAAAAAAGATATTCTGAACATACAAATAAAAAAACGGTCCCTACGGGAGTCGAACCCGTCTTTAGAGATTGAGAATCTCTCGTCCTAAACCGATAGACGAAGGGACCAGCTTAACAGCCGGCATAAAAAAGGGACTGTCCAAAAGCCAGAAGCCGTCTTCTAAAACTTTTGGACAGTCCCCTTTTAGTTCCCCAAGGAGGATTCGAACCCCCACAGTCAGAACCAGAATCTGAAGTGCTACCATTACACAATCGGGGAATGCAATGTGCATGTAATATATAAGTTTAATAAAAAACTGTCAATAGATTTTTCTTATTTTTTTAATTTTTGTTTATTTTTTTTATAAGGGAAAAATAAAGCGGACCTGCACCTTCTGCACAGTCAGGACGTATATGAAAACCATATTCAGTCTTAACCGCAAGCGAAAATATTTTCTTTAAGTATTCAGAAACATTTTCAGAGAGTTCCGATTTCATAGTTCCAGAAAAAACAGAAACATTACGTGCAAAAATACCGGAAATGTATTCCAGAGAACAAACCTCCCCGTCATCAAATTTTTTCAGTAATTTTGCTACTACTCCGTCATTTTCGTCCCGGCTCAGGGCACAGGTACCATACAAAAGAAAACCCTCTTTCCTTAACAGACGCCAGGCTGAAGACATAAGGGACCACTGTTCCATTGAAAGAGTGCGGATTCTTGAAGGAGACCAGTCATTCAGATATTTTGAATCCGCAAGAACATGACGCTCGCTGGAACAGGGTGCATCCAGAAGTATCGAATCATAGGCTTCACTTTCTCTTTTACACCAGAGCGCACCGTCACTATGACTGGTAACAACGGCAGGCAAAACCTCTTCAGGCAATACGGACTCTACAACTTTATCAAGCCGGGCTTTTCTTGGAGCAGACCTTTCATTTGACTTGAGGCTGCATTCCTTATTTTTTATTCCTGCAAGGACAAGAGTTTTACCGCCGGGGGCAGCACACAAATCAAGAAGTTTCTCTGCCCCATCCACCGGCAGGCACATTGCGGCAACTATGCTTCCCGGATCCATAAAATATGATTCTCTGTTCCAGGATAATTCCACATAAATATTTTCTCTGAAAAGAGCTTCTTTCAATACAGGCCACCTTTCTCCATAAAGAGCCTTGTAATACTCATCAAATCCCCGGGCACCAGTAAGTTTTTTTTCAGAATCTTTCTGTTTCATAAACTGCTTTCCTCTAGAAATTCTTCCGATAAAAATTCATTCCCGATTCATAAGATTCAAGGAACACATCAAGTCTTTTACGTTCAGGCATTTCATCTTTTTTATTTCGGACGCAGACTTTTCCATCTTCATTTCTGTAACATTCCAGAATACCATAATGAATTTTAGAAAGGATTACCCTCTGTTCTGATTTTTCAAGACGGTTTCTGAAAGATTCATCCGAAGCAGCTTTATCCAGAAGCACTCTCAATGCAGATGCAAAGCGTTTTTCACTGAGCATTATTATGTCAGTACCGGCTTCTACAGCTTTTACAGCGGCAGTTTCCGGAGGAAAACCGTTTCTGCTCAAAGCCGCCATAAAAATATCATCGCTTATTACAAGACCATCATAAAGATATTCGTTTTTTAATTTTTCATTTATCCAGTAGCTGCTCAAGGCTGCAGGCTCATTTACTTCTGAAAAAGCAACCCTGGCATGTGACATAAGAACTGCACCGGGACTGACAGTAAGAATGAATTCAAACGGTTTCAGGTAAACCCTGTAAAACTCAGATTCAGGCACTGTTATTTCCGGAAGCCCTGTATGAGGATCTGTATTCGTGTTACCAGGAAAATGCTTTACGACAGTACAGATTCCTGAAGCCTCAAAAGCATTTATCTGTGCAATGCAATAAGCCACTGTTTTAGCAGGAGAACCGAAACTTCTTGTAAGAAGAAAATCCCTGTTCTCCTCCACCAGCGGTTCTGCCACGGGAGAAAGATTCATTGTAAAGCCGAGAGCCTTCATCTGTTCCGCCTGAAAAAAATACAGCCGTTCCGCCTCCGAAGGTGAAAGAACTGACGCAGTCTTCTGGCTTGAAGGTAACGGACTTGTAACAGAACGCAGCCTGTTTACAACGCCTCCTTCCTGATCTACCGCAATAATAGGAAAAGGTAATCCTGAATCATCATAAACTTTTTTTATTGACTCAATGTAGTGCATTACCTGAACGGCATTTTCACCAATATTATATGAAAAAAACAGACAGCCCCCGGGAACGAGAACCCTGTCAGAAAGTTTTTCCTTTTCTGACTCCAGTTCCGGATATATATCTGCATATGACTCTACAGCATTAAAGACAGTACTGCCTTCTATATTTACAAGGAACAGCTGGCTTGCAGCATCCTCAGGAGACATATTCCTGACATAACTGAGGGCAGCCTCTTCCTGCTCTTCCTTTGAAAATGAATCTGCCGGATAACAGGGGATTCCGGTTAAAATAAAAGCTGCAATTAAAACAATCATCCCTTTTCTTAAACAAAAGCTCATGTCCTGTAGATTATCAGATAACATATTAAATTTAAATATTAAAAAAAGTACCGGCAAAAGCATGATATATAATAAAAAAAGTTTTAATGCTATAATTTAACCTGTATGAAAGAAATAATAATAGTAACCGGTGCATCCAGCGGAATGGGGACCTGTTTCGCAGCAGAACTTGCGGATGAACAGCCGGATGAACTGTGGCTCGTTGCAAGAAGAAACGACAGGCTTGAAGCTCTAAAAAAAGAAATAGAACTTAAGCACTCAGGCGTAAAAGTAAAACCTGTTGCCCTGGATATAAGCGGAAAAAAAGGAGCTTTTGAAATAAAAGCCCTGCTGGAAGAAGAAAACAAAATTCACGAAAAAGAAGGAGGCATCTGCATAAAAGTTCTTGTAAATAATGCCGGCTTCGGAACCTACGGAGAATTTGCAGATACCGACACAGAACGGGAAATGGACATGATTGAACTCAACTGCACTTCCCTGACAGGAATTACAGGATTTGCACTTCCATATATGAAAAAAGGAAGCAGAATAATTAATACCGCAAGTCTTGCTTCATTCCTTCCTCTGGGAAACTTTGCGGTATACGGAGCTTCAAAAGCATTCGTCCTGAGTTTCAGTGTTGCGCTAAGGGCTGAGCTGAAACACAGAGGAATAAGCGTTACGGCTCTCTGTCCCGGTCCCGTAAGCACGGAATTTGCAGATGTAGCATCCAGAGGTGCAAGAAAAGAAGTTCTTCACGGAAAAGATCCTGTCAAAACCGTACGTCATGCAGTAAAGGCATCCAGGAAGGGAAAACTTTACTCCATGTTTGCCTTCAAGTGGAAATTTAAAGCAGCAGCCAGCAGATTTATCGGACGCTATGCAGGCGCATGGTTTACTTTCAAATATTGCAAAAGACCAAGCAATTGATATAATTTTGTTTTAGCAGAAGGACGATTTATGAATCAGCAGTACAGAATCACAAGCGCACTTTTTACAGATTTTTATGAACTGACTATGGCTCAGGGATACTGGAAACAGAACATGAACCATAAAGTTGTGTTTGATATGTTTTTCAGAAGAAATCCGTTTAACGGAGGCTTCAGCATTTTTGCCGGAATAGAAACTCTTCTTGACGTAATTACGGAATTCAGATTTTCAGACGAAGACATAGATTATCTTAGAAGTCAGAAAATTTTTGAAGAAGGATTTCTTGACTACCTCAGAGACTTTAAATTCTCAGGAGACTTATGGTCATTTGAAGAAGGTTCCGTTATTTTTCCTCAGGAACCTCTTGTCCGCATTCATGCTAACCTTATTGAAGCCCAGATTCTGGAAGGTTTAGTACTCAACCATATAAATTTTCAAAGCCTTATTGCCACAAAAACCGCCAGAGTGTGGCTCGCCAGCAAAAAAGGCAGCATAATGGAATTTGGACTCAGGCGTGCTCAGGGACCGGACGGTGCAATGAGCGCAACCAGGGCTGCCTACATTGGAGGTGCTGCAGGAACAAGCAACACCCTTGCAGGAAAAATATACGGCATACCGGTAATGGGAACAATGGCTCATTCATGGATAATGAGTTTTCCAAGTGAACTGGAAGCTTTTGAAGCCTATGCAAAAATTTATCCTGAAAAAACAGTATTCCTTATTGATACATACGACACCTTAAAAAGCGGAATCAAGAACGCCATAAAGGCTGGTGCAAAACTTGTTGAACAGGGATACAACTTCGGAGTCAGACTTGATTCCGGGGATATTTCATACCTTACCCAGCAGGTCCGCAAGGAACTTGACAAGGCGGGCTTTCCGCAGGCATTTATTTCCGTTTCAAATGAACTGACGGAAGAAATCATAGAAACCCTCGTACAGCAAAATGCACCAATAGCAAGCTGGGGTGTCGGCACACATATGGTCACAGGGGGCAACGAAGCAAGCTTTACCGGTGTATATAAACTGGCAGCCCGTCATGATGCAGTAAAAAATGAAATGGTTCCTGCAATGAAATTCTCAGACAATCCTGCAAAAACTACAAATCCGGGCATAAAGAACGTCTGGAGACTTTATGATGAAAACTCCATGGCAAGGGCAGACATTCTGGGGCTGGAAAATGAAACCATCGAACCTGAAAAAGAATACCGTTTCTACCACACCATGATTGACTACAGACAGTTTACCTTCAAGGCAGCTTCCGTAAAACCGATGCTTTCACTCAGACTTAAAGACGGACAGAGAACAAAAGAAAGACTGGACGATTCAGTACAGTTGAAAAAAAGCCGTGAAGTCATGATGAAGGAAATAGAAACTCTTGATCCTTCATACAAAAGAATCCTGAATCCTCACATCTATAAGGTTTCTATAACGGAAAAACTTAAAGACCTGAAGCTTGAATTCATAAAAGCGAACATCAGGTAAATAAAAAATTTAACCTGCGGGGGCTGTCCAATAAGTATGAGTCATTGCCGTGCTCGACAGCCTGTCATTGCCGCACTTGATGCGGCAATCTCGTGCAGAGGGATTTTCGGGTCGGGCCCGAAAATGACACTTATAAAAAGTTGTTGACAGCCCGAAAATGACAGTTTTTGAACTTACTGGTCATCCCCTTTTTTATTATCCGGCAGAAATTACAGAAAGCATGTAAGTTTCTTTTGAAACCCGAAGGAGCTGCAGGAAAGTTACGTTTTTATTTTTCAAAAAATTCCTTAGTTCATGAACCAGCGTACACAAATGCCTTCGCGTTTTCTGACTGTCTTCATTCCATAGATACATACAGATTTCTGAAACTGCAGCCTTTCTGTTTTTTCTGTCATAAAGATAACTGATAAGTTTTTCCTTCAGACCGCCCAAATGATTTTTCCTCAAAAAATCCTCGAAACTGCTGACGTTTCCCTCAGGGGAAAACTCTTTCTCACGGCATATGCAGCTGATGTAAGGATTTATTTCAGGACTTTCCAGCAGATTCTGCAGGCGGATCCAGATTGTACTGTACTTTGCGAGTTTTGAAACCGTAAAAATAGGATTAAAATATTCTTCGTTTTTCAAAGCCCAGTAAAATGCCCTCCGGTCACACTGCGGAAAAGGATCATTGTATACCACGACAGGAATCAGTATTCCTTCATCAAGAAAAAGACTGTACGGATTAAAAGAATCAAGCTGAACGGAAGACATATCAACGAGAACAAAATCAATCTCATTGAATTGATGTGCTTCTACGTAAGAATAAAATTCCTCATGATCCGTCATTATCTTTACAGAAAGCCCGTCCTTCTCAAGAATTGACGACAAGTATTTCCAGACGGACACCTGAGACTCTTTTGTAAGTAAAACCGAAGTCATTTCTTTTTTTTCATCCCGGCATTAATGAAAAGTTCATCCTGATACCAGTCAAGTCTGAGACTGAAATACTCATCCTCATAATCTTTATGAACAGCCTTAAACTTATATACATTACTGGTGACAAAATGAGAAGGATTAACAGTATCAAGATCAACGTAGGAATTTCCATACAGAATCAGAAAACGGGTTCCGGAAGAAATATCCTGTCCGCTCTCCACATCACAGGCCGACGTATGAAGGTTTATCTTTCTGACTGCATTGCCGCGGGAAAAATCCACGGAAACATTAAGGGCATCTCCGGTGACGTTTATATTTTTCCAGCACACATAAGGTCCAGATGCAATCTTAACCCTGTATTTTCCCGGTTTCAAATACACTGGTTTCGTACTGCAGTACAGGGCAGCGCCAGAAGATTTTTCATCTGCAGTAAAGATGCGTCTTGTGTTTTTTACCTCCGGAATATGGTCATTGTCATCTACAAAAAAGAATGCCCTGGACTGAAGGTCGGCATCAGCACTGGCAGTTGAAGGCAGTTTAAGGCTTAAAGTAACAGGAGAATACCACCGGCTTAAAAGCGTTTTATGAATATAGCCCTCGTTCCAGGCAAAACGAATGGAAGCTGCAATCAATATAAAAGTAAGGACACATGTAAATACAAAAGAAAACCATCGCCGCTTTGGCTTCATGACTTCATAGGAAAGGGCTTTTGATGAAATTACCGACTGGGCAAGCTGAACCCTGAGTGCATGAGTATCATATCGGGAAAGATAAGCCCTGATTTTTTTTATGACTGCATCAATATTCTTAAACCTTCTTTCAGCCCTTGGCTGCATCATTTTTTTTATGAGGGAACAGACAACAGAAGGAAGCTTCGGATCAAGTTTTTTTGGAGGAACATACTCCCCTTTTTTTATGCGGCTTATATTCTTTCTGGTCATTTCACCGGGATAAGGTTTTGTTCCCGTAACCATTTCATAGAGCATGACCCCCATGGAATAAATGTCAGCCCTCTGATCTACCTTACTTGAATCTGCAATCTGTTCAGGGCTCATATAAGCCGGAGTGCCGAGAGTTGAACCGGAACGGGTTATGCTGTCTGAAATTTTCTTTGAATCGGAAACAGTTTTTTCTGCTGCTTTTTCCTGAATTTTATTTTCTGAAACATCACTTTCTTTTTCTGCCGAAGCGATTCCAAAGTCAGCAAGTTTTACCTCACCATGTCTTGAAATAAGAATATTACCTGGCTTTATATCCCTGTGGATTATTCCCTTTGAATGTGCATGTTTCAATCCGTAACAGGCATCAAGAAAAATAAGAAGAGATAATTCTGCCGGAAGAGAAACCTGCCTCTCGATGAGTTTATCCAGAGACATTCCGTCAACAAACTCCAGAACGATATAATCAGACCTTCCTTCCGTAAAATAATCAAACATACGGACTACATAAGGAGAAGAAAGATCAAGAAGAATCTGCGCCTCACGCTTAAACCGTTCCCTGATGGACTGTCCGCCTGCTTTCAGCATAAGTTTCTTTATGATTACAGTTCTCTTCAGGGAAGGATGCAGGGCCCTGTAAACAGTACCCATTCCTCCTACTGCAACAACAGACAGTATCTTATATTTTCCAATCACTTCCGGAACAACAGCCATTTTTACCTCTTTAGTTTTAAATCACACTGATTATACTTTTTTCAGGATCAAAGTCACTAGCCCTGCCCACAACAGCAACGTTCATTTTTTCAGGATTATGAAACTGAACATAAGAACCGTTCTGCCTTAAATAAAATTTATCTCTTACAGGTCTGTGTCCTCCAAACCAGAGGGCTTTTTCTTTATCAAGTCCCGTAAGTTCCTTAAAGAGTTTCTGAACGCATCCCTCATCAGCTGCATCATTATCCGTCCAGGTAAAGGAATGCACCACTTCTCCGCTGCCTTCTATTATTTTTTTTCTGGTATAGAATTTTCCGGGCTCTGCATGAGAAACACAAAAATCCTTAAAAGCACAGCACAGCGGAAGATTTTTTTCCCAAAGGCTGATCAGATATAAAACTGCATCACCATACACCTGCCGTATGAAATCACAGGTCATCTGGCCTTCGTTTGCATATTTGTAAAAGGGAAGATTTCCGTTTTCTGATGAATTAAGAATGTTTTCGTGATTTCCCTTAAGAAAATGAAAGTTTTCAGGAAAGATTTTTTTTAGTTCCATAACGGCACGCATGGTGGCAATATTTTCTTTCATTTCTTCCTGCATCGACGGACCTGCCGCAGCGCTGCATTTCCAGTCTTCATAAGCCTGCATCCACCTCATTCTTCCGCGCTTTTCTGAATGAATGCCGTCACCAACGCATACAACTATTATTTCTTTTTCTGCAAGAAGATCTGCCACACGACAGCCGGCTGAACTGAATGCAGTACCGTCAAAGGCTCCTGTTTTTTTTAATGAGGAAACATCCAGTTTCAGCAGATTAAGAAGAAAATCTTTCCGTCCGTGAAGATCAGGAACAAGAATTACAGGAAGAGTATTTTTCGTAAAATCCAGAAGGGCTCCGCATTTTCCGTTCCGCTTTACAGGCCGGTAAAAAGCAGTTTCGTTTTCTAAAACAGAAACCGCCTCATCCAGTTCTTCCATAGCAGTCCGGTCATCAGGAAGTTTATCAAGAGAGACATAATCCTCAATTTTTTTTAATAAACTGTTTTGATTCATCAAAAAAAATCAGCCCATTATAAGGTTAGAAGATCCCACTGTAATCTTATCACCGGGATTCAAACGTACATACTTATCAGGAGGAATGCGTCTTCCATTCAGAAATGTTCCGTTTGTTGAGTTTTCATCTTTCAGGAAATAAGCATCACGTATTTTCTGAATCATACAGTGATGACGGCTGGCAAGTTTATTGTCAATGACAATGGTATTGTCCGTTTCTCTGCCGATTGTAATCTTTGCAACAAGGGTTATGCGTTTCTTGTTGAATACCAAATACGAAACCTGCTGGCTTTCTGCAATCCTTTCAAGATGCTGGCCCAGGGGACTTGCGTTAACTACTGTTGTATCTGCCATACAATTATTATACCCCGAATAATAGAAAAACGCCAACAACTATGATATAATCCGGAAAAACTGCCGGAAGACGCAATCAAAAACATTTGAAAACGTATGAATGCCGCCGGAGCTTTATAAAGGAGAACAAAATGGAAAAAAAAGACCTTGCATCAACTCTTTCTCAAAATGAATATCCGGGAAGAGGAATTATTGCAGGAAAATCAGAAGACGGTAAATATGCCGTTGCTGCCTACTGGATTATGGGAAGAAGCGAAAACAGCAGAAACAGAGTTTTTGTTGAAGAAGGTGACGGTATAAAAACACAGGCCTTCGATCCTTCAAAGCTCACAGATCCAAGCCTTATAATCTACTCTCCTGTAAAAGTTCTTCCTGGAATTACAGTAGTTACCAACGGAGACCAGACTGACACAGCATGGGACGGACTTAAAAAAGGACTTACATTTGAACAGTCCCTTCGCTCAAGGAAATTTGAACCTGACGCTCCTAATTTTACCCCGCGTATTTCTGCAGCACTCCATGTTGAAAACTCAAAATACGATATTACCCTTTCAATTTTGAAAAGTGATGACGGAGATGAAAACGGAACAAACCGCTTTACCTTTGCCTACGAAAACCCTGCCGCAGGAACAGGCCGTTACATTCACACATACATGCAGAACGGAAATCCACTTCCAAGCTTCAGCGGAGAACCGGAAAAAGTTGAACTCAAGGGAAACATCGATGAATTAACAGAAAGAATATGGAACAACCTGAATGAAGACAATAAAGTTTCATTATTCGTACGCTATATTGAAATTGCAACCGGCAAAACAGAAACAAGAATCGTAAATAAAAACAAATACGTCGAGTCAAGGCACGCTAACGCTTAAAGCCTTGACTTCGCCGTTTTGAGGGTTTGTACTACCCCCTCAATAAAAAAAATATCCGGTAAAGCATCCAGAAACAGAAGGATACTCTACCGGATATTCATATTCAATCAGATACAGTCATCATAAAACAAACTCAAATTCCCGCAATGACTATAAAAAAAGAAATATATGTTTACTGATCAGCCTTTTCCCGGTTTTTCAGGATAGAAAGAACTTTCGTAAAAGCAGAGTCTTCCTTTTTCATTTCACGGGAACCTCTGGTAATATTGCACAATGACATACTGAATTTTTTTGCAATTTCGCGCTGAGTAGTTCCGGCATCAAGTTCCTTTACAAGATTCCAGCGGTTCGAAAAATCTTTAAGTTCTGCCTTAGTAAACAGACAGCCGAAAAAATCAAAGATAAGTGTTTCATCCTTAATTTCGGCAAGCAGCGAGCAGATTTCTTTAATTGTGGAATTTACATCGTTGTCACTCATAATGGCATGCACCTCAATGTATTTTTCTAAAAAGCAAAAAAAGACCGCCCTTTCCATGCAGGAAACAACGGCCATTTTTCCAGTTCAGTTCAATTAAAACTCTGCAAGAGTCCTGCGGATTCTTTCTACAGATTTCTCAACACCAAGTATAAGAATCGATCCCATAAGAGGTGGAGAAACACGACTTCCTGTTACAGCCATGCGTATAGGCATCATGAAATCTCCCAGCTTTATTCCAAGTTTTTCCGCATAGCTTTTTGCGAGAGCTTCGCTGGCTTCATGATCAAGAGAAGGAAGCTGTTTTACGAATTCAATTGCATTTTCAAGAACTTCTTTTGTCTTTGCCTCATCAATCTTTTTAGGAATGATGTCAGCCTTAGGAGGAACTGCCGGTTCTGTAAAAAGGAAGTGAACCATTTCTGCAGCATCCGTAAGGAAATGAAGGCGTTCTTTAATGAGAGGCATAAGCTTCATCAATGCAGCCTTTACATCTGCCGATGACATATTCATTGAAGAATCTACACAAACCGGTTCTCCATCATCTCCCATAGCTACTCCAGAATATTCCGGACCAACTTTTGGTTTCGGCTGAGGATTTTCAGGATTAATTTCAAGACATGCGTCTCCTGTTCCGGTAATAAAAGGCAGTGTCCACTTATAAAGTTCTTCATCAGTAAGTGCACGGATATACTGACCGTTATACCACTCAAGCTTTTTGTAATCAAAAACTGCAGGAGCCTTATTAAGATGTTCAAGCTTAAACTTCTTTCCAAGCTCTTCAAGAGTATACATATCAACACCATCATCATAAGAACAGCCGAGAAGAGCTACATAATTAACGATTGCCTGTGGAAGATAGCCTCTTGCGCGGAATTCATTAAGGGATGTTGATCCGTGACGTTTTGAAAGCTTCTTACCGTCAGAACCGTTTACCATCGGAAGATGGCAGAATTCCGGATGTTCCCAGCCAAATGAACGGTACATCTGAACATGAAGAGGTGTTGAAGGAATCCATTCCTGAGCACGCATTACATGAGTAATTTTCATCATATGGTCATCTACAATATTTGCAAGATGATATGTAGGAAATCCGTCTGACTTAAGCAGAACAGGATCTGGAGAAATATCTTCATTTTTCCAGACGATGTCACCAAGAAGATGATCAGTAAATTTTGTTTCTCCCTCAAGAGGAACCTTAAGTCTTATTACGTAAGGTTTTCCTGCATCAAGATTAGCCTTGATTTCCTCAGGAGTAAGATGACGGCAGTTGCGGTCATATCCAGGTGGAAGCTTGTTTTCTGTCTGTATTTTTCTGATTCTTTCGAGACGTTCTGCGTCACAGAAACAGTAATAGGCCTCACCCTTCTCTACAAGTTTCTGTGCATATTCCTTGTAAAGCTCAAAACGCTCACTCTGAACATAAGGGCCATATTCACCCCCTTTTGAACCGCCTTCATCCCAGTCAATTCCAAGCCATGCCATAGTATCATACAGGTTCTGTACATACTTCTCGTCATAACGGGTACGGTCTGTATCTTCAAGACGGAGAATAAATTTTCCACCCTGTGAACGTGCATAAAGATAATTAAAAAGCGCAGTTCTTACGCCGCCGATATGCTGAAGCCCGGTTGGAGACGGAGCATAGCGAACCCTTACTTCTTTTTCCATAAAAACCTCATATATAACAGTTAATCTTAATTTCTCCTGGGATTATAACTGCTTTTAACATAAAGAACAATGCCGGCTGAATATTAAAAGACAGTACTATCCGGGGTAAAAAAAAAGCACCGGAATTACTTCCGATGCTTAATGTGAGCTATTGCAGACTCGAACTGCAGACAGCCGCCTTAAAAGGGCGGTGCTCTACCACCTGAGCTAATAGCCCATCCGTTCGTTGAACGTGAGGATAATATATACATTAACATAAAAATGGTCAATAGGATTTTTGATTTTTTTTATAAAATATTTTATTTTTTTTAAAAGTACGGGGATTTAAAAAGAAAAACCCCCGCATATCCAACGGATGCTGCGGAGGTCAAAAGGAGAGGAGGATGCAGAAAAAAGGGGCTGATTGATAAGTACAATCTTTAAGTCAGAACACAGCCCCCAAAACTGCGTGTTTATTGCCCTTGCAATAGTCAATAAAACAAACACCGGATGACAATCAGGGTTACATTCTGCAAAGCCTCTGCCTGGATAATTTTCTGTTATAAAACTTATCTTATCTGGTTAAGGGCGCTTACAACAGCATCAATACCAGCCCTTCCGACACTGGTGGATTTTCCGGCACCCCAATACTGCTGTCCGTCTTCACAGGTAATCTGAACATAAGCAACGGCACTGGTATCGTTTCCGGTTCCGACACTGTGTTCATGGAATGCAGTAATACTGAAGGCTGGAGCAGGAGTTGACTTTAATGCTGAAGAAAAGGCATCAAGAGGTCCGTTTCCTTTTTCACCGATAGTAAACTTTTCTCCCTTCCAGGTTACTACGCCGCGGCACATGGTAGTTTCTCCGGAAGTTCCGCTTCCTTCGAGATGAGTTTCAGAAAGGTCTACAATAGAGAGATTTCCCTTTGCATCAAGCCACTGTTTAACGAAGAGATTGTAAATTTCTTCTGTCTGAAGTTCACGCTGAGCTTTATCAGCAGCAGTCTTGATAATGTCTCCCAAAGCAGGATGCATGGCCTTAGGAAGAATAAGTCCATATTTTTCTTCAAGAATATAGGCAGCTCCACCCTTTCCGCTCTGACTGTTGATACGGATTATTCCTTCATACTGACGTCCGATATCATGAGGATCAATAAGAAGGTAAGGAACATCCCAAAGAGCATTTTTATCCATCTTTGTTCTGGCAGCCATTCCTTTTCTGATGGCATCCTGATGAGAACCGCTGAATGCCGTAAATACAAGTTCTCCCGCCCACGGGCTTCTCGGATTAATTTCCATTCCGGTAAAGCGGTTATACAGTTCTGCAATTTCAGGAAGATTTGTAAAATCAAGTTCAGGATCAATTCCCTCAGAAAACATATTAAGGGCAACATTAACTATATCAAGGTTTCCGGTACGTTCTCCGTTTCCGAAAAGACAGCCTTCAGTTCTGTCAGCGCCTGCAAGAAGGGCAAGTTCTGCTGAAGCAACACCGGTTCCCCTGTCATTATGACAGTGGGTTGAAATAATTACATTCTCACGGTCTGAAATATGCTTTGCAAAATATTCAATTCTGTCTGCATAAACATTCGGAGTATAGCACTCAACGGTTGTAGGAAGATTCATGATTATTTTTTCACCGGGAAGAAGATCCCACTCTGCCTTTACAGCCTCGCAAACTTCAATTGCATAGTCAATTTCAGTCATTGAAAAACTTTCCGGAGAATACTCAATGCGAATCTTTTTACGGTCTTCTTCAGAAAGACAGCTTTTTATACAGCGGACCCCTTCTACTGCAATCTGCTTAATTTCTTCCTTTGATTTTCCGAAGGTATACTTACGCTGAGCAGGAGATGTTGAATTATAAATATGAAAAATTGCCTGCTTACAGCCCTTAAGAGCTTCCACTGTCTTTTTAACAAGTTTTTCCCTTGCCTGACATAAAACCTGAATCGTTACATCGTCAGGTATGTGATTTTCTTCTATGAGGCGGCGGCAGAAATCATATTCAGTATCACTGGCAGCAGGAAATCCTACTTCAATTTCCTTAAAACCGATTTTTACCAGAAGATCAAAGAATGCAAGCTTTGTATCAATTCCCATTGGATTTACAAGAGCCTGATTACCGTCCCTGAGGTCAACAGAACACCAGAGAGGGGCTTTTGTTATTCTCTTTGAAGGCCATGTTCTTTCTGTAAAATCAAGATCAACAAAAGAACCGTATTTTCCGTTTGGATTCATTCCGCTCATATCATTACACTCCCTTTTACAATAAAAAAAGACCTGCCGCCTAAGCAACAGGTCCCTTTGTTTACAAATCAAATATGATATTGAACAATACTAAAACCTAGTGCCTGAGCAATCACAGTGAGAATCTAGGGATAGTAGAAGGTTCAATTTAATCATAATCTCTTTATACTCCTAATTTACTTTTTATTCAAGTTCAATTCTGCAACCTAGAGATTGTCAAAAAAGCCCTTTGATTTAAGAAGTTCCGCATTAAGAATACCGCCCATTGCAGCACCACGCTTTGTATTATGGCTCAGTGCAACAAACTTAACGTCAAATACAGCACATTTGCGCAGACGGCCGATTACACATGCCATGCCTTTTTCTGTTTCGCGGTCACGCCTAGGCTGAGGACGATTTTCTTCATGACGTACAACAATCGGATGTACAGGAGCACTAGGAAGTTCAAGTTCCTGCGGCACAGATTTATATGAAGTCCAGATTTTTTCAATTTCTTCAAGAGAAGGTTTTTTATCTTCCGGAAGATCAAATTCAAGAGAAACGCAGGCTGTATGTCCGTCAATTACAGGAACACGGGTACAGGTTGAGCTTACAAGAGGAAGAGCTGCATTTGCAATTTTGTCTCCATCAACTTTACCAAGAATCTTAAGACATTCTTTTTCTGTCTTTTCTTCCTCGCCGCCGATAAACGGAACGATATTATCAATCATGTCAAAAGAAGGAACTCCAGGATATCCGGCTCCACTTGTTGCCTGAAGAGTAGTTACGATCATGCGCTTAACAGGATAACCAGCCTGAATAAGAGCATGAAGAGGCATCATGTAAGTCTGGAGGGAACAGTTAGGCTTTACGGCAATAAATCCTTTTTTCCATCCGTGATGTTCCTGCTGCTTCTTAATAATATCAAGATGAGAATAGTTAATTTCAGGAACAAGCATAGGCACGTCTTCTGTCCAGCGGTTAGCACTTGCATTTGAAACTACAGGGATTCCCTCTGCAGCATAAGCTTCTTCAAGAGCCTTTATTTCATCCTTGCCCATCTCAAGAGCAGAGAATACAAACTTACACTTTCCTACAGCAAGTTTTGCATCGTTTGCATCCTGAATAGTAAGGTTTGCAACATCAGCAGGAATTTCTTCCCCAATAAGCCATTTTGAAGATACAACATCCTTATAAAGTTTTCCGGCACTGCGCGGTGAGGCAGCGACATAAGTTACTTTAAACCACGGATGATTCTCCAGAAGTTTTATATAGCGCTGACCAACCATACCAGTTGCACCAAGAACACCAACACTTATTTTTTCCATAATTCTTCTCCTATCAGGTACATGCAGAGCTGTTAGAGCCTGCAGGCTTTTATTGCATCTTCAATGATTTTTTTTGCTGAATCCACAGGTTCTGCAAGCGGAAGACGTACACTTCCTGCCGGAAGTCCCTTAACGTTCATTGCATACTTTATGCAGGTAGGATTTCCGTCTACAAATGCTGCCCGGAAGAAAGGCTGCAGGCGGTAATGAAGTTCCCTTGCCTCTGCAAATTTTCCGTTCTCACAGTCATGAACAAGCTGACCCATAAGGCCAGGAATCATATTTGTAACTACAGAAATTACTCCGTCTCCACCGGCTGCCATAAGAGGAAGAGTAAGACCGTCATCTCCGCTCATAACGGCAAAATCAGGTTTTGAAAGTTTTATCTTTTCAATTACTTCCATCATCTGGCTGATGTTTCCGCTGGCTTCCTTAACACCGGCAATATTCGGAAGTTCAACGATGCGCTGAAGAAGTGCAGTAGAAATATTTTTTCCGGTACGGCCCTGAATGTTATAAACTACAATCGGAATTCCTACTTTCGAAACAGCCTCAAAATGACGGAAAATACCTTCATCACTAGGTTTGTTGTAATAAGGAGTAACAACAAGTGCAAAATCTGCGCCGAACTTTTTAGCACGTTCACAGTAGCGTACGGCATCTCTTGTATTGTTGCTGCCTGCACCAACCATAATCTTTACGTCACGATTATTTTTTGCATTATATTCTTTAACAACCGGAAATATGATTTCAAGAAGCTTTTCTTCTTCATCTTCATCAAGAGTCGGTGTTTCTCCGCTCGTACCGAGAGGAAGAAGTCCGTCGATACCCTGCTCCAGCTGAAATATTACGTTTTTTCTAAAACCTTCATAGTCTACGTCACCGTTTGAAAGCATCGGTGTTATCATTGCAGTATATGCACCATGTATTAATGCCATGACAGTCTCCTTGCAAAATAAATCGAGTCAATATTAGTGATTTAAAGGGATTTAATCAATTGAATTCTCTATGTAGAAACAAACTTACATAAAGAAACTCGACATTCATTCAACATAAAGATAGAATAACACTTAATTAAACAAAAAAAGGTGGAAATCATGGCAGGGAACAGTTTCGGAGATGCATTCAGGGTAACAACATTCGGAGAAAGCCACGGTTCCGGGCTGGGATGTATAATTGACGGATGTCCGGCCGGAATAAAAGTCAATGAAGAATTCCTTCAGTCAGAAATGGACAGAAGAAAGCCTGGTGCAAAAAGTGCAGCCGTAACTGCAAGAAAAGAATCTGACAGGGCAGAAATTCTCAGCGGAGTATTTGAAGGCATGACAACCGGAACTCCTGTTGCAATCCTTATAAGAAATGAAAACCAGCATTCAAAAGACTATTCCAATATAAAGGATGTTTTCAGACCGGGACACGGCGACTATACCTATTTTGAAAAATACGGAATAAGGGATTACAGAGGCGGCGGACGGACAAGCGGACGGGAAACCTGTGCAAGAGTTGCAGCAGGAGCCTTTGCAAAAATGTTTCTTGCTCAATACGGAATCTCTGTAACAGCATATACAAGAAAAGCTGCGGGAATTCTGGCTGAAGAAACCGACTTCACCGAAATAGACAGAAACCTTATGCGGTGTCCTGATAAAAAAGCTGCAGAAAAAATGCTTGCAGCCGTTGAAGAATACAGGATGAACAAAAACTCCTGCGGCGGAATAGTTGAATGCGTAATAAAAGGAGCCGGAACGGGGCTTGGAGAACCGGTATTTGATAAAGCGGATGCAATGCTTGCTCATGCTGTTCTTTCAATCGGTGCAGTAAAGGGAATCGAATTCGGAGCAGGATTTGAAAGTGCCGATTCAGACGGAAAAACAAACAACGACCAGATGAGAAGCGGACCTGTATTTAAAACAAACAATGCAGGAGGAATTCTTGCAGGAGTAACCAACGGCAATGACATTATTTTCCGCGCCGCAGTAAAACCGGTACCAAGTATTTTTCTTGAGCAGGAAACGATAGATGTAAACGGAGAAAACTGCAGCATAATTATAGAAGGAAGACACGACGTATGCCTCTGTCCGAGAATCATTCCCGTAATAGAAGCTATGTCAGCAATAACAATTGCAGACCTTATTCTGAGAAACAGGGCATCAAGAGCTTAAAAACGGAGCTTACATGAATAAAAAAACAAAAGTAATCGCAGCGGCATCTTCTTCGGCACTGGTAATCATACTTCTGAGCATAATGTTTGAAGTACGGAGATCTTCCATTCTTAACCCTGAAATAAAATCACTTACAGAAAAAGAAACTTCTGCTCTTGAAGAAACACTGGACGGACTTTATCCTGAACGTCAGAAACGGCTTCACAGGCTTCCATACAAAACAGGCTATAATTTTGAAATTAATTCCGCAAGTGCAGTTGTAGTAGATGCGGCAACAGGAAACATAATTTATGAAAAAAATCCGGATGAAGTGATTCCTCCTGCATCAATGACTAAACTTGTAGAAATGGCCGTTGTTTTTGAAGAAATAAAAAATAAAAACATCTCAATGAATGATACCGTTCCCCTACCCCCTGAAAGCTGGAGTAAAAACCTTCCGTATGATGCATCACGCATGGGACTTAACGAAGGCGACAGAGTCAACCTTAAAACCCTTCTTTCTGGACTTGCCGTTGCAAGCGGAAACGATGCTTCAATAGCAGTTGCAAACTACGTTTCCGGAAGCATGGAAAACTTTGTAAAAAGAATGAATGAGCTCATACAGTCTCTTAACCTCAAGACAACATATTTTGTCGAAAGTTCAGGCTACAGTGCAGAAAATCTGACGACACCATACGAATTTACGGATTTTGCACTGTGGTACATAAAAAGCTTTCCTTTCAGCCTGAAAGAATTTCACTCTCAAAAACAGCTTGTCTATAACGGATACACAATCAGCAACACAAATAAACTCTTAGATGAACTGGAAGGCTGTGACGGACTTAAAACCGGCTATATTGACGAAAGCGGCTACAACCTTTCTCTTACGGCAGAACGGAACGGCCAGCGTTTTCTTGCAGTAATAATGAGGGGGCCCGGCCACAGCACTCTGGAAGGAAACTATTACCGCTCTATAGACGGTACAAAACTTATAAATTATGGCTTTGACAATTTTGAAACTTATACACCTGAACAGGATTTTATCTATACGATTTCTAATCCATGCTGCAGGGAAGAAGCTTTTAATCTTATTCCTGCAGAGAACTTAAGTTTTACAGTTCCTAAAAATACAGGAAAAAAAATGCAGTATAAGATTATAAAGCCTGATTTTGTTTCTGAAGAAGTTACAGCCGGACAGTCTTTAGGAAAAATCATTTTCTATGCTGACGGAACGGCATTAAGAACCGTAGATCTTGTATGTGACAGAACTACAACAAAAAAATCCGGACCGTCCCTTCTTGCAGACAAAATTGTCGTATGGTCACTGAGACGGGCCAGATAAACTTTATTTTACAAGTTCAGAAACATCAACAATCTGACAGCCTGAATCAAGTATGGCAGAAATGAGAAGATCAATATTTTCATAAAGATAATCTTTTCTGCTGCCACTGGACTTACCGACACTGACACTGATAATCATTCCGTCATACAAATTTTCTGCAATGGCATCGATAAGCTGGGACGAACTCATATATTTTATTTTAGAATCAGCAGCTGCATCCTCAAAAGAAACGCTGTCCCTGATTCCGGAATATGCTTCTACATAAGTATAGCCGGCTTCAGCAGCCGCCTTTTTCATAAGGTCGCTGGAACTGTAATAAGGTGCATGCCACAAAAGCGAAAGTTCCTTTCCCGTTACCTGAAAGAATTCGTCTTCATTACGGGCAAGACCGCGCTTTATAAAATCTGCATCGATTATAAAATTTGATGACAAAAGATCCGCACTACTGTAAAAAATTGAAGCACATTCACTTCCGGAAGCAACAATCTGTTTTGTTTCTACCGGATACCTGCGTATAAACTCTCCGTCAAAGAAAAAAGTTCCCTTCATGGAAAACTCGTTTAATACACTGAGGATTCTTGCGACACCCTCACCGTTTTCCATTGCATCAAATACAAGGGCAACTTTTTTTATTTTCCTTTCTTTAACGGGAACCTCAGTCTGAGCAAAAACAGGATAGGTAATGACTTTTCCTGCCAGAGACCTTACATAAATGGAATTTGTAAAATTCCTGTTCTGGGAAGAACCTAAGAATACCCTGTACCGGGAATTTTTTTCAGAAGGTAATGCGCGGCCTGACGGTGAAGATCTTTGAACCCAGGATTTTTTTTCAGGGTTCCAGGAATAAGTTTTTTTCGACGACAGTTCAGAACATATTTCAGTTCCATTCCAGAAAGGACTTCCGGAAGAAGAAAGAAACAGTACCTGACTTGAAGAAGCAAGAGTTTTATAATCCATTGTATAAAGGGAAACCGTCTCCACTCCGCCTGCTACAACAGTCGAATTCGTGAGCCAAAGAATCGAAAGGATTTTTTCGCCTGAGATTTTTCCGCAGAGCTTCCACTCCGTAAGATCATAGACAAAAGCGGAATCGTTTCCTGCAAAGGCCACATGCTTTCCGTCCGGAGATATAACAGGAGCAGTTGATTCCGGAACATCCAGAAGAAGTTCCATCCGGCCGTTTTTTCCGTAAAGGGAGTAAAATGCTGCAGTACGCCTGCCTGTACTGAAAGAAAGCATTCCGATCCACAGCACGGGTTTTCTCTCTGAAGTCCACAGCACTTTAAATCCGAGAGGTGAACCTTTTATTCCCGTAAGAGGGTAAATTCCGCGGCTGGTAACATAATCATAGCCTGCTGATCCGACAGAATAATAACTTACAAAGTTTCCGCCTGTAATAACGACAAGCTGTCTTCCATCTTCATCGCAGAAAAATTCATCTGAGGCAGGATTAAAAGCCTGAGGAAGACGCCCCGCAATAGTTCCGTTTCCAACAAAGGAAGAATACAGGCCTCTGGTATACAGTTCATTTTCACGAATACTGTAAATTATATCTCCGCTTACATACAAAAGGGAGGAACTTCCCGTCCACTGTACGCTTGAAATATATCCATCCCCGATTTTACGGTACTCTTCAGGAAGATTTACATTCTTAAAGGCAGAAGAAGGGGTTATAAAATATACAGCTCCGTTTTTTTCATACAGGAGGGCTTTACTGTCAGGAGCCCACTTTACGTTGACACTATCATACCTGAAGGGATTTTCATCAACAAGAATATGGGACTTTCCGCTCATTATCTCAACAAGCACAAGCTGTCCCTGCGCATTCTTTGTCTGGTTTACATAACAGAGCCATTTTCCATCCGGACTTGGACTTACGGCACCAATTTTCGTATATTCCACCGGAATGCGGTCACTTTCAGTTTTCCAGGAAAGGGAATCATCGGCAAAAGAATACCAGGCTGTTCCGTATCTGTTTCTAAGCTGAAGGGTGGCATTCTGATTAAGAAGTTCCATTTTTTCCGGAAAGCAGGTCAGCAGTTCAGGAGCACCGGAAATCTTTTCCTCACCAAGATTTACAGTAAAAAGAGAATCATACTCACTTGCTCCCGGCACCTTCTGATGTACGGTAAACAGAAGGGAGTCTTTCTGATTAAGATCAAGTCCTGAAAAAGACGCCTCTCCATAAGCTAAAAGCGAACTGATGAAAACAGCAGCCGAAAAAAATACCTTCTTCATACATTCACCTTATTTTATAAGTGTAAGAGGGTCAATAAGCTTTCCGTTTTTATAGACACTGAAATGCAGGTGAGGACCAGTAGAATAGCCGGTATTACCTACAAGACCAATCTTAGTGTCCTGTGTTACGCTCTGACCTTTTTTACAGCTGATCTTGCTCATATGTCCGTAAAGAGTCTGATATCCGTCGTAATGATTGATGATTACATAGTTTCCGTAAATGCTTGAATAACCGGTAAAGCTTACCTTTCCGCTGAGGGCAGAATAAATCGCAGTTCCGGTAGGACATGCCATATCAATTCCGGAATGGCGGGACTTAACCCCGGTAAAAGGATCCGGACGCAGCCCGAATCTTGATGTAAGGCGCCATGATGCACGGATAGGTTTTGTAAAAAGTTCTCCCATTGCCCTCTGAAGAGTAACGCTGTCAAGCTTTGCACCCGGAATAAAAAGACTTTCCCCTACACTGAGAACTTCTGATTCAAGTTCATTAACATCAAGAATATCTTCCACTGTAACTGAATATTTTACCGAAAGACCGGCAAGAGTTTCTCCCTTCTGTACCGTGTGAATAAGTCCGTCTGATGAAGGAACTTTAAGCTTCTGCCCTGCCCGCAGGGAACGTACGTTTGTAATTCCATTTACTGCAATGAGTGTAGAAATATTTGAAAGTCCGAATTTACGGCTTATGGAACTTACCGATTCTCCGCTTTTTACAGTATAAGTCTGATAAGTAACATGATCCCTTACGGCTGCCGTCTGAACGGAAGAAATACCGTCGGCATCAAAAATATTTCCTTCATTATCAAAATATGAACTGTCGGCAAATTCACTCATCATACGGTCAATACGCTCCATGTCCGGAGCAAGAAATTCCACAGGAAGTGCAGTCTCAGCCTTTTTTTCAAGATAACTGCTTATGCATACCGGAAGAGCAACAGTTGCTGCGGCACAAAGGGGAATCCACCAGTATGAAGGAGCATAGCGTACCACTGCAGAACCGGCAGAACGCAGGGCAGCCGCACAGACAGAAGTTGTTTCCATGCGGAGCTTTTTTAAGAATGCAGCAGCAGAGCCCTTTATATTTGCAAAATTCAGTCTGACAGGGAATGATGCAGTACGGCTGAAAGAACGGGCAATTCTGTTTCTTCCTGAATAAGATTTTGAAAATGACATTTGTGACGAACAGTTAAATATTTCCATATATTCATTATCGACACAAATATTTTTACATATTAGAATTATTAACCGAAAGACAGTCTATGAAAAAAGAAATCATATTAAACTTCATCATAAAAATACTGATAATAACCCTGGCAGCAGCAATAATACTCAAGCTTTTTGTAATTGAATTCTATAAAATCTCCGGAATTTCAATGGAACCTGCGATTCATTCAGGTTCAACGATAACAGTAAACAAAATATCCTACGGACTTGTAATCCCGTTTTCAGACAGAACCCTTTTCAACTGGTCACGACCAGAAAGGAATGACATCATCGTTTACATGTACAATAACCGCATGATAATAAAAAGATGTGTGGCCACAGCCGGTGATACGCTGGAATATTCCTATGATTCGGGCTATAATCTAAAGGTAAACGGACTTACTGTACCGCTGTCGAAACAGCAATACGAAAATCTAAAAAACAATACGTCGGTTCCGGAAAATACAGTTTTTGCACTGGGAGACAACTTCGCAATTTCCAGTGACTCAAGAAACTACGGTTTCGTTCCGGTAAACAACGTTTTAGGCAGAGTTTTATGCAGGTAAACGGATTTTTTCACAAAAAGCGCTTCATTACCGTACTTTCGGCATTCGTACTTTTTACGGGATACACAATATGGAGTTTCGCTCACCTGTCATTCATGAAAAAAGTTCCGGTTACGGAACGGACCGCAGAAAAGAACCATGCCCGCGGTTCAATCGTAGACAGAAACGGAAAGCCTCTTGCAGTCCAGACTACATTTTACACGCTTTCAGTAACTTCAAAGAACGTACCTTCACCGGAACAGTTTGTAAAAGATATAGCAGCAATAATTGACATCGACGAAAAGGCAGCTGTTGAAAAAATAGAAAATACTAAAGAAAGTCCTTCCACCGTACTGAAAAAACGCATTACACAGGATGAACACAATGCCCTTACGGACATGTTTGCAGAAAAAAACTACAGAAGTTTCTGGAGAATGGACAAGGTTCCCGGACGCATCTATCCTGAAAATGCACTGGCAAGCCAGCTTATAGGCTACATGGGAACGGAAGGAAACGGGCTCTCAGGAATAGAGCTCAGCCAGAACGCACTGCTGTCCTCAAATAAAGAGACAGACGGAAAAACTGAGGGTACAGACGAAGAAAAGCTGCGTTCAACCCAGAACGTATACCTGACCATAGACTCTTCCCTTCAGTATAAGCTTGAACAGATTGCAGCGCAGGCAATGAATGAACATCAGGCCGAAAGCGTAATGCTCATTGCTTCTTACGCCAGAACGGGAGAAATTCTGTCATACATAAGCCTTCCTTCTGCAAACCTGAATGACTATACCTCATACCCTGCGGAATACAGAATCGACAGACCTGCAGTAACAGTTTATGAACCGGGCAGTGTTTTCAAAATATTTTCAGTAGCAGCATTTCTTGAAAACGGATCAATAACCCCTGATGACAGTTTCAAATGTGACGGAATCTATTCAAGAAAAACCTCAGGAGGAGAAAGAATCTCAATCAAATGCCTTTCCAGCCACGGATATGTTACTGCAAAAGATGCCCTGAAATACTCCTGTAACGATGCCCTGGCGCAGATGAGTGAGACAATAAATACAGACACCTTCCTGAAATACCTGCATAAGTTCGGATTCGGAGAAAAAACCGGTGTCGAACTGCCGTCTGAAACAAAAGGAATACTCAAGGATCAGAATGACCGGCTCTGGTCAGGAAGATCAAAGCCAACCATCTCAATAGGACAGGAAGTTTCCGTAAGCGCACTCCAGGTCGTTCAGGCAGCTACCGTCATAGCAAACAGAGGCATCAAGGTTCCCCTTACTTTCATCCACAGAATAACGGATGCAGAAGGAACAACCACCTATACCCACGAAACGGCTCCCGGAGAACGGGTAATAAGTGAATCAACTGCCAGATATATCCTCGAATGCATGGAAACCACAGCCAGAAGCGGTACGGGAACAAAAGCCTCCCTGAAAGACATTTCCATAGGCGTAAAGACAGGGACAGCCCAGATGACAGACCTTTCAACAGGAAAATACAGCACGACGGACTTTATTCCTAACTGCATAGCTGTTTTTCCGGTAGAAAATCCTGAAATAGTTCTCTACATCGTCATAGAAAAGCCAAAAGGAGAAACCTACGCAGGACGTATCGTTGCTCCTGTAATCGCACAGGCAGCTGATGAAATAATAGACTATCTCGGCATGGACAGAGACCAGGCACCTTCCTTTGAGCATTCCGGCTACGTCACTATAGAAGGCTCCAGTCCGATACAGGTTGAAGCATCAGTTCCGGATTTTACAGGAAGACCAAAGCGAGACCTTCTTTCTCTGCTGAAATCAGGAACCATCAAATTTGAAATACACGGGGAAGGATGGGTCGTAAGACAGAATCCTCCTGCAGGAAGCCCGGTAACAAAGGACATGACCATTGAACTCTATCTTGAACACTAATCTTGAATTTTTCAGACAGAGATTTCCTGCACTATATGAGATTACGGACAGAAAACCTTCTGAAACTACAGTTCTCTCTCCTGCAAAAAACGGTGAACTAACTGCCTGTGAAAACGGACTGTGGCTTCACTCCAGATACAATCCGTCTTCAGAAGCAGAAAAACTGACGGAAGATTTTGATGAAGACCTTCATGAAACGGCGCTTTTTTTAGGCTGCGGACTTCTTTACGCTCCTGAAGTATTTGCAGAAAAACATCCTGACGCAAACATAATTATTGTAGAAAAAGATCAGGGAACTTTTTTTTCAGCCCTGAAATCAAGAAATCTTGAAAAACTCTTTACCCATAAAAAGCTTGCCATAGTCCTCACAGAAGATACAGAAAACGCTTCTTCAGTAATTAAAAACTACCCGGCCTCTAAAATAAAAATATTTGCATTTCCAAATCTTATCCAGAAAAATCGTGAATGGTACGCCACAATAATTCAGTCTGTAAAAAAAACTGCCGAGCGGGAAAAGGTAAACACAAAAACTCTGGAAAAATTTTCATCCCTCTGGCTTAAGAACAGCTGCAAAAACCTCAGATACAGTTTTACCCTGGACGGAGTGAATAAATTTCACCAGACAGCAGGAAACCTTCCCTTTACTGTAATTGCAGCAGGTCCAAGTCTTGAAACGCTTATTCCATACCTGAAGGAAATAAAGAAAAAAAGCATTATTGTATGCGTCGACACGGCACTCCATGCACTTCTGGCCAATGATATCCAGCCGGACTTTGTTGTTCTGGTTGATCCTCAGTATATCTGCGCGCTTCATTTAGAATTTCTTTCTGCACCTGAATCAATTCTCATTGCAGAAAGTGCGGTCTACCCTTCCGTGCTTAGATTCAACTGTAAAGAAACAATACTGTGTTCATCAAATTTTCCCATGGGAAAATATTTTGAAAACCTTCTGGGAGAAAAAGGCAGGCTTGGAGCAGGCGGAAGCGTTGCAACCGTTGCCTGGGATTTTGCAAGATACTGCGGGGCTAAACAGATCTTCATGGCTGCCCTTGATCTGGGGTTTCCCGGTAAGCAGACACATATAAAAGGTTCTCAGTTTGAAGAGAAAGCCCACGTAACTTCAGACAGAATGACTCCGGCTGAAACATTCAGTGCAAATTACATAATGAGTGCACCTCTTAAAAAAGCCGTAAATTACGATCAGAAAGAAATTCTCACGGATTTACGGATGAGTATTTTTTCTTCCTGGTTTGAAGCCTCCTGTAAAAATGCCGAAAATTCAGGACAGAAAACATATTCACTTACTAAAGAAAGCCTTGCAATAAACGGAATTACCCCTTTCTCAATCGAAGAATTCCTTAAGCTTGAAGACCTGGGAACAAAACGCTCAGAATTTTACATCAAAGCAACTGCCCAGAATCTTTCGATAAAACGGCAGCTTAAAGAAAACAATACTCCGGCTTTTGATACAGTACTTGAAAGCTTTACAGAAAACCTTGATTTTCTCATTCAGACAGCAGAAGAAGGCTATTCCCTGTGCAGAAATGCAGTTACAACGCTGAAAAAGCATAAACAGCTCAACCTGTCTTCTGTTTTTATGAAACTTGACGGCATTGACAGAAAAATACTCACATCTTCCGCAAAAAATGCAGCTGCACTTGTATTTCCGACAAAAGAACAGCTGGACAGCCTGTGCACGAATCTGTCAGAGGATAAAAACATCCGACAGTTTGAATATTCCGGAATTGTCTATGAATGCATTCTGAAAGCCTGCAGGGCTTATCTCAGCCAGCTTAAAGACTGTTAAAAAAAGTTTACAAAAAAAGATACATTTCCTTAAAAAAATGCTTATGTTTTTTTTACTCATCCCGATAATAAAAGAGTACTGTGATAGCAGTCACACTGAGAATTGACTGACCATGCGGTACGGACGGTCATTACGACATCCAGACGCCCGTGCATCATGTATTTCAGATCTCCATACGAAGAGGCCTGGAGGAAGTTTTCCTCAGGCCTTTTCTTTGTTTTAAAAAGACTCCTCAGATTAAAGTTCAAAAGCTTTCCTGCCGATAATGAAGAGTGAGGTGCTGTATGGAAAATCTTCAGATAGATTCATTAAAACCTGACTACAATTACAAAACCAAAATTAAACTTGACTCTCTCTTTCTGGTATGCATGCCGCCGTGTCCGATGACTCAGGAACTTATTGCTGCCCTAAAGGAATGGCAGTTTACTGAAGTTGAACAGGTAGAGGAAGGCAATGTTTCCATCTTTAATGATAAGCCTCAAGAAAAAACTGTTCCTGAAACAAAAGAACGCAGCTCAGAAATTTCCATGGAAACTTCTGACATAACCTCAGATTTTATCGATGAAGAAGAAAACCCTGCCCTCACTGCAATAAAGACAAAACTGGCAGAACTGACTATTGCTGCAGAAAATGAAAAAGAAAACAAAATAGAAGCTGTAAGAAATGTATACAATCAGTATATGTCCTACATTCACTGGATTTACATGCACTATGCTACTCATAAAAAACTTAACATAAGGGAAATTACTGAAACCGTCGGAAAGTTCGTAAAATTTATACGGCAGAACCAGCAGAGCGTACTCAGGGTTTCGCCAAGTGAAGAAAGTTATGTAAAAAACATGATCATCAGTCACTCCATACGCTCAGCAGTTATTGCTACAGCAATTTCCATAAGGCTCAACATGCCTGAAGAAAAACTTGTTGAACTTGCAACGGCAACAATCCTTCATGAAATCGGACAGATCAGAATTCCTCCTCAGTATTATCTCAAGGATCATAAACTTACAGCCAGCGAAAAGGCTCAGATGAATACCCATCCGATCATCAGCTACAACATTCTCAAAGAAGCAAACTTTCCGCTGAGTATACAGCTTGCAGCTCTTGAACATCACGAAAGAGAAAACGGATCCGGTTATCCGCGTCATATTACAGGTGATAAAATTTCACTTTACTCAAAGATCATTTCCGTTGCATGTTCTTTTGAAGCAATTACGGCTCCAAGAAGCTATAAAGACGAACGCAACACTTATGCAGCCATGGTTGAACTTCTTAAAAATGAAAACAGTGCATATGACCCTATCGTTCTGAAAGCACTGCTTGTCACACTTTCAATATTCCCTATAGGCTCATATGTATATCTTTCTAACGGAAAAATCGCACAGGTCGTAGACACAAATCCTACTGATCCAAAAAATCCAGTCGTTCAGATTGCAGGGGATGACTCACCTGAAGGAAAAATTCAGACAAGCGACTCAGGAATTAAAATCGTCCGGGCAATGAATAAAAAAGAAACTGAAGATTTCCTTGCCGCAATGAAAAAATAAGCTCCGGATACCAGATGTACAGTACCGGAGCTGAATAAAAACCAAACCTTAATTAAAAAAATTCCTGATCTTCTCTACCTCAGACAGAAACTGTTCATCAACAACAGGGGGATGAGCATTAAAGTATAGCAGCTGATCAAGTTCATTCTGAGTATGAACGCCCCATACAGGAACAACATTTTCATACTGATGAAGAAAACCGAATGCAAGGGGAATGTTACTCAAAACACCGCCGTTAAGAGGCTGCATTGCTATACATCCCACATCATTACGCTCGCATTCCCTGACTATTCCTGCAACAGAATCTTCTGTAAGAATGTTAAACGGAAACTGCACGGTCTCGTACAAGCCGCTTTTAACGGCTGTCAAGGCAGTCTGGTGACTGGTTGTCGCAAGCCCTATATGAGATACAATTCCCTGCTCCTTAAGGGACAGAAGCTTTTTATAGCCGTCATCAGAAGAATCAACACCAGGTACACCTGAATCACTTTCTATCTGATACAAATCTATTCTGTCACTCTCCAGGGCATCAAGACTCAAATCAATATCTCTCTGGATTCCATCAGCATCAAGGGAAGAAGTTTTTGTTGCAAGAAAAACATTGCCACGAATTCCGTGAAGGGCACGGGCAAGCCGCTGCTCACACAGAGGCTTTGATCTCGCTACGTCAAAAAAATTAATTCCTTCCGTATAAGACTGATGCACCAAAGCACAGACCATTTCTTCAGGATCAGGAGAAGACTGTATTTCATCACAGTCAAGACTCATGGCTCCGAAGGCCGTACGGCTCACCAAAAGATTTGTCTTTCCAAGAGTAACGAATTCCATTATTCAAATCTCCAGGTTAGTCATATTCCGGACAGGCAGCCCGATAAAAACCGGACTCCCCAATCCTTTTTTTTATCTCTGAACAGGTTTATAATTCTTGATTGCTTTCTGAATGAAAGCTACAAGATCATCAAGAGAAACTCTTTCCTGCTCCATGCTGTCACGGAAGCGAACAGTAACAGTATTATAATTAGGATTTACAGATCCGTCCTCATTCTTTTCGTTAATCGTGTCATAATCAACAGTAACGCAATACGGAGTTCCTACTTCATCCTGACGGCGGTATCTCTTACCTACAGTTCCTGAAACATCATAATCTGTAACAAAATCTTCCTTAAGAAGGTGCTGAATTTCCTTAGCTTTCTCTGCAAGTCCGTCTTTCTTCATAAGAGGAAGAACGGCAACAGTTATAGGAGCAAGGCGAGGATCAAGATGAAGCACTGTACGATAATCATCTTTTCCGTCAGTACCGACATTCTGTTCTTCATAAGCTTCACAAAGGAACATGAGGAAGTTACGGTTAAGTCCGGCTGATGTTTCTACTACATAAGGAATGTAGCGTTTGTTACCATCTTCCTGATCGATGTAATTCATGTCTTTCTTTGAGTATTCCATATGCTGGGAAAGATCAAAGTCTGTACGGCTGTGAATGCCTTCTACTTCTTCAAAACCAATCGGGAAGTTATATGTAATGTCATATGCATCTTTAGCATAATGAGCAAGCTTATCATGGTGATGCCACTTAAGATTCTTTTCTGCAATACCGTACTTAAGGTAGAAATTCCAGCGGTCTTCCCTCCAGCGGGCAAAAGTTTCATCTTCTGTTCCCGGCTTACAGAAATATTCCATTTCCATCTGTTCAAATTCACAGGTACGGAAAATAAAGTTTTTAAAGATAATTTCATTACGGAATGACTTACCAACCTGTGCAACACCGAATGGAATCTTCATGCGGTTAGACTGAACGATGCTCTTAAAATCAGTAAAAATACCCTGACAGGTTTCAGGACGAAGGTAAATCAAATGAGATTCATCAGCTATAGGGCCCTGATATGTCTTGAACATAAGGTTGAATTCACGTACGGCAGTATACTTACGGTTTGTACTTCCACAGGTAGGACAGTTAATGTTTGCGTCAATAAATGACTTCATTTCTTCATGAGTCATAGTATCAACAGGTTTATCAGTCTTAAAATCATGAGAAGCACACCAGTCTTCAATAAGTTTGTCTGCACGGTGGCGGGCATTACATTCAAGACAGTCAACCATAGGATCAGAAAAGTGATCTACGTGACCGGAAGCCTTCCATGTAGTATGATGCTGGAAAATTGCAGAATCCAGTCCCACAACGTCATCATGAAGCTGTGTCATATATTTCCACCATGCGTTCTGAATGTTGCGCTTAAAATCTACACCGAGAGGACCATAATCCCATGCTCCTGCCTGTCCGCCGTAAATTTCTGATGCCTGATAAACAAAACCCCTTCTTTTGCAGAGGGAAATGATTTTATCCAATGTACATGCGTGAGTATCTTTTTCGTTTGCCATTTTATTATTCTCCTGAATTAAATACGTGTGATATTATCACAAACTGTCTTTATTGAAAAGTACAGAAACCGCTGCCTGAATACTATATCTGCTTCCACGGCATAAGTGCATTTTTTATAGGATGAGGACCCAGCATTTCCTTTTCCTTTACAAGCAGTTCAGTCCACGGAACATCTTTTCGTTCCCTGGCCGTAAGATCCGGATTTACTTCCAGCCAGTCATATTTGTAAAGCCTGATTTTCAGTGCATTCGTAACGTTAAAAATTATTCCGCAGAATCCCGGAGCAAGACCAAAAGTTACTACGGAAAGAAGGACACTGACTGCGTTCAGAAGCGTAAGTCCTATGGAAAAAAGCGTATTGTCAAAAAATATGATGTAGCATTTTTTTAGACTCTTAAAAAATCCGTTCCCTAAAAGATTCATTACCGGAATAAGATACTGAACGCTTAAAACCGTCACTACAAGGAACCAGAACACAAAAGCAGCTAGAAGAAGCAGTACGAAATTTCCGCTTTGAGCAAAAGAACGGACATAATAAGGAAGACTGTATCTGGCAACAAGAAAAATTACTGAGAATACAAATCCGGCTTCAAGCCCCGGAATAGCAGTTCCCGGAAGAGCCTTGAAAAAACGCCTGAAGGACACACCTTCTGCCCTTGCGGCTGCAGCAGCATTCTTACCTTCTGCAAAAAGCACCGTACACCCCAGTCCTGACAGCAGGACAAGAAAAACAAAGTAAATGATGAAGGATACGACAGCTCCGGCTGAAAAAAATCCCTGAACAAACCAGAGGGTAGCAAGACCAAAAAAAACAATCATCATGAAAATGTTCAGAAGTATTACATGAAAAATGTTTTCCCATACATCTACAAAATTCTTAACTAAAAAAAACTTGAACATAGTGGAAATTTACTGATTTTATTATTTGCCGTCAACATAACTTAAATGCTATAGTGTTGATTTATGAAATACTTAACGAATCAAGTTCTCAGCCTAATATCACGCATACATACACAGAGCGCAGAATTTACAAACAGCAGACTGTCCCTAAAGGGAAGTTTTGTTTCTTCCCACGGATTCATACTGTTCATCCTCTCTGACGGAAAGCCTCAAACCATGGGAGCCCTGGCTGAAAAAATAAACCGGACTAAATCAACGACTACAAGCCTTATAAAAAAACTCATTCAGGAAGGCCTGGTAAAAACAGAACCGGATCCTGAAGACAGCAGGATAAAACTTATATCCCTTACGGAAAAAGGAATGGAATACAGGAATTTTACGGGGGAAGTCTCTAAAGAACTTCTGAACGCCTGCTGGAAAGATTTCTCAGACATTGAAAAAACAGAACTGATGCGGCTTCTGATAAAAATGTCAGACAACCTCAGTTAAAAAAAAGGCCTGTACGAAAAAAACACATTCCGTACAGGCCTCTGTTTCTTTTATCTTACAATCTGCCTATTTTTTAAGCAGTTCAGCAAGTTTTTCTGATGTAAAGCCAAGATCTTCCGCAACTTTTGCAGCAGGACCAGACTCTCCGAAACGGTCAATAGTAAACAGGTCTGCTTTCTTTGCATATCCTTCCCAGCCCATTCTGGAACCGGCTTCTGCAACAACAACGCGCTTCGGATTACCGATGATGCTCTTCTGGAAGTCTTCACTCTGACTTTCGAAAAGATTCTTATCGATAACAGAAACAACGCGGATAGATTTTCCAGGAACAAGTTTTGCTGCATTAAGGGACATTTCAACTTCAGATCCGGTTGCAACAACAGTAATATCCGGTGACGAACCGCCGTCCTGTACAACATATGCACCTTTACGTGCAGTATTGCGCCAGTCTTTATCAGCCTTTTCATAAACTGTAATTGCCTGGCGGGTAAATGCCATTGCTACAGGGTGATCCTTGCTTTCCATAGCCATTTCCCATGCAAGCTGGCTTTCTTCTGCATCACCAGGACGAAGGAACTGAACATTTGGAATACAGCGGAGAGCAGCATAAGTTTCAGTAGGCTGATGAGTTGGACCGTCTTCACCTACATAAATAGAATCATGAGTAAAGATGTAGATGTTCGGAATATTACTGAGGGCAGCAACCCTTAATGAACCGCGAAGATAATCACTGAATACAAGGAAGGTTGCACCGAAAGCACGGAGTCCTCCATGAAGGTTGATTCCGCTCATAACCTGGCTCATTGCAAATTCACGGATACCATATTCAATAGTACGTCCCTTACGATTCTGTGCGGAATATGTTCCGTCATCATTCTTAAGTTTAGTCTTGTTAGGTCCCTGAAGATCTGCGGAACCACCTACAAGCCATTCATAGCGGTCTGCCATGCAGTTAAGGCTCTTTCCGGAAGCATCACGGGTTGCAAGTTTATCACCAGCCTTATAAGAAGGAGCAGCTACTTCTGCAGTCTGCTGAGCGTTCCAGTAAGCATCCCATTTCTTTGCAAGTTCAGGATTTTCCTTTGCCCACGCATCAAATTCAGCCTTCCATTCTGCTTCTGCAGCGGCAGCTTCCTTACGTTTTTCTTCAAAGTATTCGTATACGCCAGGAACTACATAGAACTGTTCATTTTCCGGCAGACCGAGATTTCTCTTAGCCTCTGCACAGCCTTCTGCTCCAAGAGGAGCTCCGTGAACATCAGCCGTACCTTCTTTAGGAGCACCCTTTCCGATTACTGATTTAAGGATAATAAGAGTAGGCTTGTTTTCTTCTGCCTTTGCAATACGTACAAGATCAGCGATTTCTCCAATGTTGTACATACTTCCGCGGAGAACCTGCCATCCGTAAGAAAGATAGCGTTTTTCAATATCATCAGTAAACGTAATGTCTGTACATCCGTCAATTGAAATCTTGTTTTCATCATAGAAAGCGATAAGTTTTCCAAGTTTAAGGGTACCGGCAAGAGAGCAGGCTTCAGAAGAAACACCTTCCTCAAGACAACCTTCTCCCACAAGAGTATATGTATAATGATCTACAATCTTATGTGCAGGAGTATTAAAACGTGCAGCAAGCATTGATTCTGCAATTGCCATACCTACAGAAAGAGCAATACCCTGTCCCAGTGGTCCGGAAGTAGCTTCTACACCGTCTGTAAGACCAACTTCCGGATGTCCGGCACAAATAGAACCAACCTGACGGAAATTCTTAATATCATCCATGCTGATTTTATATCCGGCAAGATGAAGGATGCTGTACAAAAGCATTGAACCATGTCCTGCAGAAAGTACAAAACGGTCACGGTCAACCCACTTTGAGTCAGCAGGATTGTGCTTCATGATTTCTCCATAGAGGACAGCTGCAAGTTCTGCTGCACCAAGAGGAAGTCCCGGATGACCGGAATTTGCCTTCTGAATGGCATCCATGGAAAGGCTTCTGATTGAAAGCGCTGTTGCTTCAATAGCTTTTGTGTTCATAAAAATCTCCTTATGAAAAATTATTTAATTTCGTTTTAAGAAGCACCTCAGTAAAATCAATTCACCGGAGGTTCCCTAAAGAATAAAATATCCTGACTTATAAAATCACGAAAGTCCAAGAGTACTTATCTTTCTGATAAGCTGCTCAGCATCAGGCTGCATAGACAGAAGGCGTACAAAATCTTTATTCCTGAAAATCTTTGCAAGAGAAGAAAGTACTCCCAGATGAGACTGAGCCGAACTGGAAAGAACGATAAACATAGTATGCACGCTGAATGAATCCGGTGCATGCATATCCATAGGCTGCTTAAGGTAGCAGACTATGATTCTTTCATCTTCAGGATCTTTAAAAAGAGTACGTCTTGGATGTGGAATTGCAATTGAATTTCCTACGGCAGTACTGAGTACCTGTTCCCTCATGTACAGTTCCTCGGAAAAAACTTCAGCAGTCACGCCTTCCGGCAGTTTTGCACGGGCCGCTACATAATCATAAACGTCTTTTAAGGTCTCACCTTCCACATTCTTAATTACACCGCCGCGCCTGATAAGCATGGCGACATCTGCACTGCTAACCATAAATTATTTCACCCCTTTTATTACCTTAAAACCGTCATGCAGGCTTCTCTCCACAGCTTCTTCAAGAACACCGCGGACTTCCTCAAAATTCCAGCTCATGCCGTCAACGGAAAGAAGGTAGTCTTCTACGTCATTTTCTATATCAGGATTATCTGCAATAACCTGAAGAAGATGCGTAACATGACTGTACAGCTGGGAAAGTATGACAAGTTCCTGCTGAGGAAATTTTTCAAGCCCGGTAACAAAGGAATCTATTTTAAATACAAGTTCAGAAACTCTGGTATAAAGTTCCAGCGCTTTCTGCCGTAATTCTCCCGCAGTCCTGTCAGCAAACCAGTTGTACTCCTCGGCAAGTATAGCACTTCGGGATTCCAATAGCAACAACAGTTCTTCCCTGTAACCTTCGTTCAGGTATTTATCGGAAGGATACATTCTCGGAATTATGAGGGAGCAGTCCTTTTCCCTTCTGAAAAACATATCCAGAATGTACTGATCAAAAATAAAATCCGGAGTAGACCAGAAAGAATTTCTGTGGGACTGAAACTTCTGTGAATCAGAAAAATCTCCCTTATTCCACGGCCCTACGGCAGGAACATCTTCCCCCTTACGCCACAGTCTGGTTTCTACGCCAAAATATTCAACGGCAACATTCTTTGCATGACGTTCTATGTACTCAGTAATGGAACCGCAGTTCAGAACGCACAGTTCATCAGTATGCTCAAAAAACACCGCTTCCAGCTGCGACTCCATGCTGTCCAGAGGTCCGTGCCTGTCAAAACTTTCAAGAAGGAACTTTTCCAGATCTGCATACCACTTTATCCTGTCATCTGATGCACCGTCATCAGCAAAAGGACTTTCCTCATGCTGAACCATAACATTTACGCAGCACCTGTCCCAGTCCGTAACGCAGCAGACAAGCCTGTCTCCCTTTTCAAATCCTGACTGTTCCAGGAGAGGCGAAATATCAAAACCTGTTACACGGAGTTTCTGAGGCATTTCCATTTCAATGGAAGCAAAATCAATTCCTCCGTTGGCAGGATCTGCAGCTATATACTGGGGAGCATACTCTTCTCCGAAAAGACTGTGAAAGCGGAGTACAGTCTGGCTGTCAAATTCCGCTGTCTTTAATTGAAGACGCTTTCCGTTGCAGAAAAAACTTATTCCGCAGGGAGCGATTTCCCGGTTAAGGAAAGGAACGCACCTGTCCCCTATAATGACAATCTTCCGGTCAATTTCTTTTGACGTCGGCTTTATACTGAACAGCCGTCCCGTAAAGGCACCTGCCCTCGTTATGAACATGTCCTTTTCAAGAGCAAAGACATAAGGACTGGATTCAAGGAATTCACGGACTTCCTGAGGTCTGGCACGGACACCGAGAGAAATAAAAATCCGAACCATATCTTTTAGAGTAAAATAGTGAGTAAAAGTCCGAAGGAACCTGTTTACAAGCTCCTCTTTTTTTTCCGACATGTCCATAATTTTAATGCACTTTTTCTGAATTTCTAAAAAACCGGCACGCTGTATGAAACCGTTATCCGACAAAATACTGAAATTCTTTTCATTTGACAATATCAATTTCTTCTATTAGTATACATTCTAATTGAATTTAAAAATTAACGTGACTAAGGAGAATAAATATGCGTTATGCAATGACAGTAATTCTCCCTGTTGCCGGACTTGTACTTGGATGGATTTTACGCTGGATATACGCCAGATTTCAGCTTACAGCTTCTGAACAGAAAGCTGTTCGCGTGAAGCAGGATGCAATAAAAGAAGCAGAAGCTCAGAAAAAAGAGATTCTCCTTCAGGCTAGAGAACAGCTCATTCAGGACCGAAACCAGCAGGAACGGGAGAACAGGGAACGCCGTGCAGAGTTACAGCGTTTTGAAGCTCGTGTAAACAAAAAAGAAGAACTTCTTGACCAGAAAAGCCAGGATTTTGAAAAGCGTGACCGTGAGGCTGCCCAGCGCGCTGCAGAAATGGACAAGCGTGAAGCAGTAATGAAGGCAGAGGAAGAAAAACTCCGCTCGGAACTTGAACGCATTTCAGGACTTACCGCAGAAGAAGCAAAGGCTCTCATCATCAAGAACCTTGAAAATGATGCCCGCCATGATGCACAGGCACTTCTTAACAAAATTGATCAGGAAGCCCAGCTTACGGCAGAAAAAAAGGCTCAGGAGATCCTTATAACAGCCATTCAGCGTATTGCCACTGAAACTACGGGAGACCTTACAGTTACTACAGTTTCACTTCCAAGCGACGAAATGAAAGGCCGCATTATCGGACGTGAAGGACGCAACATCAGGACTCTTGAAACACTTACAGGCGTAGACATCATAATTGACGATACTCCGGAAGCTGTCGTAATCAGCTGTTTTGATCCTGTACGCAAGGAAATCGCCAGAGTTGCACTGGAACGCCTCATTACCGACGGACGCATCCACCCTGCACGCATCGAAGAAATCGTACAGAAGGTAACAAGAGAGATACAGCAGAAGATTTACGAAGAAGGTGAAAAAGCCCTCTTTGACCTTGGCATCCACAACATGAACCAGGACGGTCTGAAAGCTATCGGACGCCTTTACTTCAGGACAAGTTATGGACAGAACGTACTTACCCATTCAAAGGAAGTTGCAGAACTGGCCAGCCTCCTTGCTGCTGAAGTAGGTGCAAACAGGGAACTTGCAAAAAGGGCAGCACTTCTTCACGATATCGGTAAGGGAGCTGAAAACGACAGTGACCAGAACCATGCCGAAGTCGGTGCAGAAATGGCCCGCAAAATGGGTGAAGATCCTAAGGTTGTTAATGCAATCGCAGCACACCACAATGACGTTGAAGCACAGACGATAGAAGCCGTAATCGTTCAGATTGCAGATGCTATCAGTGCGGCTCGCCCGGGTGCACGACGTGAAACCGTTGATAATTACGTAAAGAGACTTGAGAATCTGGAAGAAACGGCAAAGAAATTTGAAGGTGTTGAACAGGCTTATGCCATTCAGGCCGGACGTGAACTCCGCATTCTCGTCAATAATGAAAAAATTCCTGATAATCAGGTTAAAGATCTTGCAAAACAGATTGCAAAACAGATTGAAACAGACCTGCGCTATCCTGGAAGAATAAGAATTACGATGATTCGTGAAACCCGTATTATTGAATACGCACGCTAAACAAAAAAACTGCCTTACAGAAGAACATTCCGTAAGGCAGTTTTTTTTATACCCTTCTTTTGTTTTTATTTATTGCATCCAGTAAGTTCCAGTGCTTTATTCTTTACAGCCTGATACAGAGCTTCTTCACTGGAGGCATTTTCCGTTATGAGCCTTACAAAAACACTTCCGGCAACAACAGCTTCTACATGACCTGAAAGTGCAGCAGACTGTTTTCCGCTGGAAATACCAAACCCTCCGTAAATTCTGCTTCCACCCTTCCGCAGTTTTTCTATAAAAGAAATAGTTTCTTCACTGATTCTGGTATCTGTTCCTGTAATTCCAGTACGCAGGGCTGCATATACATAAGGAAAACCGGCCCCCGCAAGTTTTTCCAGACGCTGAGGGGACATTGAAGGCGCTGCTACAGGAATATTCACCATTCCGTTTTCTTTACAGGCAGCTGTAAGCCCTTCATCATAATCAAAAGGAAGATCAGGTATAATCATGCCGTTTACACCGGAACTCGCTGCTCTTGAACAGAAATTTTTTATTCCTGGAGTATAAACCAGACTGCCGTAACTCATGAGATATATGGAAACCTGAGGAAAAGCTTCATGAATTCTTTTTATAAATGCCAGACCGTCCTTAGTACGGTAACCGCGCTTTAACACTTCATTACAGGCACCCTGAATTGCAGGACCGTCAGCACTTGGATCTGAAAACGGAAGCTGTATCTCTAAAATTGCAGCACCTCCGTCAACAAGAGCCTTTGCAGCTGTAAATGCAAGTTCATCAGTCGGATAACCTGCAACAAGATGACTCATAAGATTTATTTTCTGTTCCATTTTATTCCCCTATTCCATTATTTTTGCTTCATGAATGTCTTTATCTGATTCAAGCCGTTCTATTTCTGCATGAAGGAAATCCAGCCACTTTTCAGGCCTGAATACGGGACTGGTAATAAAGACATCCTTATCTCCCCTTCCGCTCATATTTACAATTATTGCTTTTTCAGGAGAAAGGGTTGGTGCAAGCTTAATAGCTTCTGCTCCTGCATGAGCGCTTTCGAGGGCAAAAAGAACTCCCTCATTTTTTGCAAAAAACTTTACAGCTTCCAGTGCTTCTTTATCCAGAGCAGATGTAAATTCAACCCGTCCTGATTTTCCGAGGGCAGCAAGCTGCGGACCAATACCGCAATAATCAAGACCTGCACTTATGGAACGGGTTGAAAGTGCCTGTCCGTCTTCATCAATAAGAAAACGGCTTTTATATCCCTGAAGAATTCCATCCCGGCTTGCATTTCCTGTCATGCGGCTTGCATTTTCACCGATACCGGGACCAATTCCTCCGGCTTCTACACCTATAAGGCGGGGACCAGGTTCATCTATAAACGGTGAGAAAAAACCTATTGAATTGGATCCGCCGCCCACACAGGCAATAAGTGCTTCTACATCAAGATGCCGTTCTTCCGCCTGCCTCTTAACTTCTTTTCCGATTACACTCTGGAATTCCCTGACGATATCCGGAAACGGTGCAGGTCCAAGGGCGCTTCCAAGAACATAATGGGTAGTATCAGGATTTGCAGCCCAATCACGCATCGCTTCGTTTACAGCATCTTTTAATGTCCTGCTGCCGGAAGTAACAGAATGAACTTTTGCTCCGTACAGTTCCATTGCCGCAACATTAGGCTGCTGACGCCTGACATCAACTTCTCCCATGTAGACCGTGCAATCCAGCCCCAGTTTAGCACAGGCTGCGGCTGTAGCAACTCCATGCTGCCCGGCACCAGTCTCTGCAATAATGCGTTTCTTTCCCATGCGTTTTGCAAGAAGACACTGACCTATGGCATTGTTAATTTTATGTGCTCCGGTATTTGCAAGTCCCTCCAGCTTTATGTAAATCTGGGCACCGCCTAAAATTTTTGAAGCCGTCTCTGCATGTAAAAGAGGGGTTTCCCTTCCTATATAATCACGTTGAATCTGCTGCAGTTCCTCAAGAAATGAAGGATCTGCCATGGCTTCCTTAAAAGCAATTTCAAGTTCATCAAGCGGCCGTCTGAGTACTTCAGCAACATACTTTCCACCGAACTGTCCGAAAAATCCATTATCAGAAAAAGACATATACTCTCCTATGTTTCTATTTATAGTAACATTATTATCATGAACCTGTCAATCTCTGATTAAAAAAAAAATGCCTGAACATTACCGCAAAACTGAAACTGGAGGTGTGGCATCAGCATTACGGATATTCAGGCACTATGGTAAAAAATATTATTAAATCAATTTTTCTATTCTCTTGCAGTTACACTCTTTTCAAGAATCGTAACATAGGAATTATTAGCATCAAGTCTGTACCTGAGTGTAACGTCATAAATAGTGTCGCTTCCAAGAGGTTTAAGATCAAAAGTCAGGGTATGCTCACCAAGGGCATTTTCGCCTGCAACCTGATTATTGGCAGGATTGAAGATTACCCGGTTTGATTCTACCTTGTTCTGATCTGCAGGCCAGTAAGTATGACTTGCTTTATCTCCGTCCGTAACAAAGGTTGCATTACCATTTGATACTGAATTAAGATCAATTGCCCATTCAGCACTTGCCCATGAAACAATAAGGGTATACTGGTCATTATCATGCTGGCGGTATTCAAACTTCCAGTTGTCAATTTTTTCTGAACTGCGGAAAGCTGCAACTGCGGCAGAAAGCACTTCCATTGCAGTCTTCACTTCATCTTCTGTCGTGGCATTTTCCAAAACAGATGAAGCATCTGCGATTGCTGCTGCAAATTCCCCGTAAGCTCCATCTGCAAAATCTGCGGCATCTGAGTCTTCATAAAGAGTCTGAGCAGCAGAAATTTCTTTTGCAAGTTTAGCCTTGAGTTTTTCTGTCTTATCTGCCTTTCTGATAACAACATCATCTACGATAGCCTGGCTTTCATCAGTATTGCTTTTACCGGCAAAGGCAAAGGTTACTGTAACGTCATATTCATTTCCGTCATCTGCAAGTACTGTGAATGTAAGAGTATGATTTGCGTTAAAGAGCGCTGGTTCACGGAATGCAGGTTTTACAGAAACATATTTATCTCCGGTAACAAAGTCAGCTGCTGCATCCGGCCAGAATACATGAGAAACAGTTTCGTCAATTACAAATGCCGTACATGCATTTGTTCCTTCTTCATGAACGAAAGAAGTATTGATTACATCTCCATCACGGCTGGCATGAAGCTTCCATGCATCATCAACCCATTTTACAGTAACTGTAGTCTGGTCATTGGTACGGCGAAGGATTTCTACATCCCACTGTCCTATTACTTTCTTTGCATTGAATTCTGCTTCAGCTTCAGCAAGATTTTCTCCTACAGTTTTTATTGCTTCCAGTGTAGCGTCATCACCTGCAAGAAGGGCAAGAGAATCTTCAGCGGTTTTTATGGCAGCCTTAAACTCATCAATTGCACCTTCTTCATACTTAGACGGTTTAGCATTATCTGCAACAACTGCAGCTGCATCAATAATCTTCTGTACCTGAGCACGGGCTTTAATGCGCGGATCGATAAGAGCTATTTCAATTTCACCTGTTTCTGCGGCAGCATCCGGTTCATCAACAGCAAGAGTGAATGGAACGGTTACAAAGTAATCATCCTCACCCTTTGCAAGAGTGAATGTAAGGACATGAGTGCCGACTGTAAGGGATGTATCCCTGTCAAAAGCAGGCTGTGTAATCAAAGTCTTTCCGTTTACAGAAGGCTGTGACGGCCACCAGTTGCCTGCAGTTACGGAAACCTCACCTGTTGTAATTACAAAACTTGTATACTTGTTTGTTCCTTCAGCAACAATACTTTCAGGAGTCAATGCCCAGTTGTCATCACTCCAGAAAATTCTTACTTCACTCTGGTCTCCGCCTTCAAAACCTTTTGCAACGGAAACATCCCACTTTTCAATTCCGTTTTCTACGATTTCTTTTTTTGCAGCAGCAAGAGCTGAACGGGCATTCTCAACATCGGCCTCACTGTCATATTTGTCTTCAACTTCTTCAATAGAAGTATCAATTGCTGCTCTGAAGACAGTTTTTGCTTCATTCGAGTAAACAGATCTCTTTATGATTTTTTCTGCTTCTTCGATTTCTGCTTTAAGTTCAGTTTTATCAGGCATGGCACGGAGAGTTATCTGTGCAGTCTTTGCTTCATTGTAAACAGAAGTAATCTTTACGATTACATCACCTGATACATCACCAAGCTGTACTTTACCGTTCTGGTCAATTTCTGCAGGACCTGAAACAACTTCCCACAATACTTTTGGATCAGCATCAAAAGGTTCAACGGCAGAAGTAAGAGTAATGACTGTATTTACATCACTTTCGGTTTTATCAGCACTGACACTGACAGCTGTTACAGGAATAAATATCTTAATATTCTGAGCAGCAGTTACTTTACTTCCGTCAGTAGCATTTGCAGTAATTACGACTTCACCAGCCTTTTTTGCAGTTACAGTACCGTCAGAAGCAACTTCAGCAGTTTCTTCATCAGAAGAAGTCCAGATGATATTTTTTACAGTTGCATCTTCCGGATTAACTAAAGCTGACAGCAGGATTTTACTTTCATCACTTTCTGTTTCCGGATCATCATCTCTTGCAAGGAGAAGAACATCTTCATCAAAGGAAGCGCTTTCTGGAGCTGAAAGAATTATTTCTTCAACAGGTTTTCTTACGGTAAAGGTATAAAGAGCTTCTACAGAATTATCTGAACGATCAGAAGCAACAACTTTTACCGTTACCTCTCCTGCATTTTCTCCGAAAGTTACAACACCGTCTTCATCGATGGAAGCAAGGTCTTCACCAGAAACAATTGAATAAACTGTTCCGTTTTCCCGGGCAAGAGTTGCATCAGACGGAACCTTTACAAGGGTAAGAGCTGCAGCCGATTCTGTGAAAACTACATTAACAGTCCCCTCTTCTGATTCTTCAGAAACCACGAGATCATCTGACTTTAAGCTTACGGATTCAACGTCAATTTTTTCTCCGAGAACAGTAAACGGATACTCAGCAGCTTTATGTTCACTTCTGAAGCGGTCCCTTGCAGTAACTTTTACAGAAGCATTCCCCTTTCCTTTTCCAAGAACACTATAAACAGTTTTTCCATCTGTTTCAGTTTCAACTACAGAAAGAACGCTTTCGTCTGAAGATACAATATCAAAATCTTTAATGTCAGCATCTTCAGGAAGAACCGTTACTGTCAGCACAGAGTCCTCATCCTTTAAAATACAGTCTCCGTACTTACTGGTAATTTTTACGGATTCTACATGTTTTACTTTTTCAACAGCATTTACGGTTATTGCGGCAAAAACTTCAGAACCGTCTGCAGCAGTTGCAGTAATTACGGAACTTGTCTCTTCCGGAAGTTCATCATCTTCAGAAAAATCTGCAACAGTAACTTTTCCGGTTTCGTCTACAGAAACCAGATCTTCATTATCACTTGACCATACGATAGATTTGTCAGTCGCATTTTCAGGAAGTACTGTTGCCTGAAGCTGCAGAAAATCTCCGTATTCCACGTCTGTCTGTTCATTGTTTCCGTCGATGTCTGTCAGAATAATCTGAGAAACACTTACCTTTAACGGACCGCTGTTTTCCTCAGAACAGGACACAAAACAAGAGCCCGCTGCAAGTGCACCGGACAGAAGCAAAAATACATTACGCATAAATGCAGCAATACTTTTTTTCATAATTTCCCCCTTGTAAGATGAAAAGCCAGGAACGCAAAAACATTTTACTAGGAATATTGTCACATTGAATTTTCAATAAAAAAATAAGATGAATTTTCTAAAAAGTAGATTATTTATAAATAATAAAAAAAAAAGACGGGGATGACCAAAAAGTTCAAAAAATGTCATTTTCGGGCACGACCCGAAAATCAATTTAATTACAATACATGAGATTGCCGTGTCGAGCACGGCAATGACTCATACTGAACGCTACGCCACATTCGCACGCACCTGCTACGCCATATTCGCACGCACCTGCTACGAATATGTGTTTCAGCATCTACACCACATCTAGTTCTATAGATTCCGAATCAAGTTCGGAATGACAATAGGGTGTAAACTTATTGGGCATCCCCGTCTAATATCTTTAATAAAAAGCAGCAGATTATTTTTTACTTACGCCCATTTCGTAGAAGGAATGGCCATAATTTGTTGACCGTGTTTTTCCGTAAAAACGGAGATAGCGGGCATTCTGTGTGACCGTAAGATTATAAGTTTCACTGTTTCCGGTACAGTCTTTTTCTTCAAATGCTGTTCTCCAGCTTTCGCCGTCGTCAGAAACTTCCATGATAAAACTGGTAGAAAAAGCTGCCTCCCATTTTATGCAGATGCAGTTAAACTCTACTTTTTCACCAAAATCAATTTTAAGCCACTGATTGTCTTCATGAGCAGATTCCCAGCGGGTATCAAGCTTGCCGTCAAATGCCGCAGCAGCAGTATTTGCACCCTGGGCACTTGAAACCGTAAATGCTGAGGCTGAAAGATTTTTTGTAAGCGAGCCTGCAAAATCCTCTGCCGTAAGTTCTCTGGTTGATTTAGTAAAATACGGAACCCTGGATTCTTCAAACGCTTTTACGGCAGAAGTCAAGTTCTTTAAAGCATTATCAACTGCCGTTTTATTGCCGGAGTCTTTTACGGCTTCTGCCTGACTTACAGCATTTTCCAATTCAGAATACTTATCTGAAGGATACATTCCCGGTTCACTTCCTGCGACCGAAGTTTCAAGAAGAGCCTGAGCCTGCTCAAGGTTTTTTGCCAGAAGAACGGAAGAATCCATTCCGCGATACAGATACTCCTCGCCGACAATAGTAAGGCTTCCGTCTGAACCTACTTTTGTAAAAAGAGAATTAAACGGAATGTCAGATGTATGCTGGGATGACATAAACCATGCATATTTATCGGCACCGGCATAACTGTCAAGAAAATCCACTTTCTGTATCATGGAAGATTTCTGTGCAGCTGCACTTTCGTTCTGTCCTCCGTTATTATATTCCCAGGCACAGAATTCTGTAAGCCATACTTTTTTTCCGTATTCTTTTACATATTCCTTTATGTAACCGGACTGAGCCTGAGGCCAGTTCATGTAACAGTGAAGGCAGAAATAATCATAACGGGGACTTCTGCCGCCATGAGTATTTTTGTAAGCATTTATAAAAGCATCCATCCATTTTTTTGGAGTATCATATACAACACCATCACTGAGCCGTTCTCCAGAATACTGCAATGCAGGACCTACAAGTTCCAGATCAAACTCTTCAGCAAGCTCCTCAAGTTTTTCCCAGTCAGCTGCTGCAGCCGAAGGGGTAATTCCGGAGCCACCTACTCCTGCTCCGAGATTAGGTTCATTAAAGCCAAGCAGATATTTACAGTCAGGATGACTTGAATAATAAGTCCTTAACTCGGCAAGGGACTGAGTTGTTGTTCTTCCCCACTGCATCGGAATGTAAAGTATTCCATATCTGGAAAAAAGTTCATCTTCTTTAGCTGAAGGATGAGTTCCCCAGTTGTAAACCCACTTTACGTTTGAATTTGAAAGTACCCTAACTTCATCTTCATTAAGACTGTTATAGCACACACCTCTCTTGTCACTTGTATTCGGACCTGGATCAGGTTCAGGATCCGGCCCTGGTTTAGGCCCTGGAACGGGAACAGGATTTTCTATTTCATTTGATTCAGAAGGGGCAAAAAACTGACATGATGAAACAATAACTAATAATGAAAAAAATAATACAGAACTAAACCGTTTCATAAAAAATACTCCTCACATTAAACTATAATAAACTCCAGCTTAAAAAAAAGCAGAGTTTTTAACTATTAAGAGTATTATTTTTTAATTTGACGTCTTTTTTATAACCAGCCAATACGTCGAGTCAAGGCACGCTAACGCTTAAAGCCTTGACTTCGCCGTTTTGAGGGTTGTACTCCCCCTCAATAAAATAAGGATGCCCGCTTAGAGACATCCTTATCAATAATCATTCACTTTCGTTCAGCTTAAAAGGAATGTAAGTAACCTGTTTTCCTTCATCATCATAGAAGGCAACATTTTCTATATGAATGATGTCTCCGGAAGGAGTATTGCTCCACCCGAGAAGAAACAGAATATGCGTAGTATTCTGGATAGTAAGATTAATCTCAACATGCTGCGGTGTTTCAGAAAGAATTACATTTTTCTGATTAAGTGGTGAATGATAGACAGAAATCTCAAGTTCCTTACCGGAAGAACCTTCGCTCCATACATCACACTCAAAGCTGCTTACAGAAGAAACATCATATTCTCCGTCAATACCGGTTCCGCCTATACCGTATGCACCGAATACAGGCATATAGGAGCCGCCTTCATCTCCGGAACTCCTGAAAGTTCCGGCATCAAGATCAATTTCCGGGTTTCTTCCCCAGCTTTCATTTTCTCCCATACCCCAGCACTGTATGCCGGAAAAAGGAGCATAACCTTTCCAGAATTTTGCAGTTGTTTCTTCGCCTCCAAAAGGATCATTTTCAGGCTGCCTGTATCCTTTGTTTCTCCTTGCCTTTGCAGAAGATCCGTCATTAAAAGCACCGTCAGGATTACAGGCCAAAAACAAAACTGAAACTAAAAGCAGCATAAGTTTACAGATTTTTTTCATAGCAGTTCCTCCTTAACGGGAAGACATACATCTTCCCGAAGAAAAAAATCATGTTCCGGCATATGCAGGTACGACGAAGTTACCTTCATCATCCTGCCAGTCAATTTCCTTAACTTCTACCCATCCGCCGTCTCCACCGATTGTAAGGCAGGAAGACATTGTGGATGTAACTTCTCCATATGTAACAGGAACAGTAATTTCAGTCCACGTAGTTTCATTATACTCAGAAGTATAATGATCAAGACGATACCAGACTTTTCCGTTACCATCCTGAGTAACACCGTCCCAGTCACCTATACCTTCCGTTTCATTATTCCCAAAGAAATAAATAGTATTTGCAGGTGTAGTACCGCGGATTTTCATTACAATCTTTGTATAACCTTTTCCGTCAAGATCTTTATTTGCACCAGAATTAGTTCCGGCTGCAAGGTTTACACCCCAGTAAGTACCGCCGCAGGGACGTATTGCCTGAGTAATCCTCATTCCTCCATCAGCTCCGTCCTCAGTTGTGGCTACAGCACCATCATTGTCCCAGCACTGCCATGGTCCCATTTCATAGCCTTCTGCATGCTTATAAAGACCATTACTGACTGCAGGGCGAGGCTTTGGTTTATATCCTTTTTCCCTGCGGGCTGATGCAGAAGAACCGTCATTTGAAAATGCATCCATATTGCAGGCTGAAAGTATGAATGCAAAAGCAGCTGATACAGTCAATGTAAAAATCTTTTTCATATCAAGTTTCATATAATACTCCTTGTCGTAACATGTTTTTACAGACCAACGCTGACGTAAGTCGTAAACTCAAGATACCTGGCACCATCAGGATTATCACGATATGCATAAGGAAGTGCATGATAAGAATCCTGGCTGTATTTTCCAAAATTTGCCCCCTGAACCCTTACACCGATTCTGTTGTTTGAATCAATGAATGAAGGTTTCTTAAATCCACAGGCAATATCAATGCTGTACTGAAGAGGGAATGTATAGTTCTGGTCACGCATCCAGCCTGCACTTCCCCATCCGTTTACAGTTGCATCTGCCCTCATAATCCATCTCTTATAGCGGGCTGCAAAATTTGCACCGATAAATGTGATGTCATCAGGATCGCCATAATATGCAACAGACGGAGACTGATGTCCTACATTTACACCTGCAATAAGACGGAGAGAGTTTGAAGGATTTGCAACAACTCTTGCTCCGAACTGCCACAGGTTATGCTGAAGAGGAAGTGAATTATAAGCCCTCCAGAAATCACCGCTTGCAATAGTACCGTCATTTCTGTCTACAGTTCCGCCGTTATTATCCTTGTAAGGAAGAAGGTCAGTTTCTCCAGCATAAAGCTGATAAAGACCGCTTATAGAGAAAGCAAGTTTTGCATTTTCTGTTTCATTATTATCCCAGTTATGGAACCAGGTTCCGCCTTCAGGATCATAAGTAATAACAGTTTCAATTTCAAAACTCTGACGGTTTCCCTGTCCTACATAGAAAGGAGAGCCATCAACAATACTGCGGGTTCCGTTTGCTGCTTCAAGAGGTGTACGTACACGAACAACAGGTTTTATTGAAAGAGGACCATAACCAAAATCTACACCAGCCTGTAATTCAAGACGGTTACCGCTTCCTGAATCTCCGGAAAAGAATCCGCCGTTAACAGGAGCTCCGTTTGTATCTGCAACAAGACCGCGGTAAATTGCATTTGCATAAACAAAGGAATACGGAATCATTTTTGTTCCGATCTGAGCATAAGCACCCAGTGTGTCAAAGTCAGAGATTTCTTTTTCACTGCCGTTCTTCGTAGTGTATTTAGCTCCAACCTTTTCTGAACCTGAATGAAGGATACCGAGTTTTACAGAAGCGATATCATTAAAATAAAATTCTCCGTATACGGAAGCCTTTCTTCCTGAACCGTAAGCATTGAACGGTGCAAGTGCCATGTTTTCACTCTGACCGAATTCCTCACAGAAAAGGAAACCGTAATTGATCCAGCTTAAACCTTTAACGCCAGGCCAGAATCCCTTATAATAATTTGCAACAATCTGAGGTGCGGCGCCTCCGTAAATCTCCGGACCTCCAATTACACTGAGACCAGAAAGTTTTCCCTTACCGGTAAATTCAACAGCAACAGGAGCTTTTGAACCGTAAGTATCATATCCGACAATATCAAATGCATCCTGAGTAATGTTAAATACATCACCGTTTCCAGCATAACCTGCATGACCGGTATGATAATATCCATTCAAATCGAAGTTTTTATTTTCGTAAGAAAGATTTGCTGCATAGAAATCAAAATTCTTTTCATAGTCATAAATGTTTTCACCGTATGGAACATCATCATAGTATGAAGAATAATGATCACGGAGACGGCTGAACGGTTCTCCGGTAAAAGCCTTGAAGGTTGCACTTCCATTAACATTTTCTACAGGATTCATTGCAAGAGTTACGCTTGCCTCTGCCTGAAGAGAAGGTTTATTTTCCATTTTATCTGAATTATATCCGTCAGACTTATATTCATTATTTACATAACGGAATGCATCACGCCAGTTATGTCCGTCTTTTATATCATCCAGGAGATAATTTAAGAATACAGGAGTAGTAAACTGAGCCGAAACATTCATTGAAGAAATACTGAAAAGTTTTGACTGCTTTATGTCTTCACGGATTGTTTCACTGTTTCCTCTTGAAAGATAAATATCTTCAGGGAGAGTAGCAAAAAAACGTTCCATTTCTGCATTTGTAGAATTATAAAGGGAATGTTTCCACAGATCACAGAAGAAATAATATGCAGCGCGGGGAAGACGCTTATTTACACCGTTAACTGTAACAGTACTCTGACCGCACAGACCGAACCATTCCTCGTCCATGTTGTTGACGCCTTCCTTGAAGTCAAGGGAATATCCTGAGTTTGCCCAGGTTCCCTTATCATTATGAATGGTAAGATCTTTCCACTGATAGATTTTCCACCATTCGTCAATCCATTCAAAAAGAAAAGCACCGAGTACATTCTGGTGACGGCCCTTACCGTAGCCTTCCTGATAAACTTCTTCCCACTGTGTCTTAAAATACTGAAGCTGAGCCCACTGATCTTCCTTACCGGTAACCGCATTGAATGCATCCGCACCACACTCCGTGAACACGGCAGGCTTATCAAGTTTAGATGCTACATCTTCATAAAAACCTTCATAGAATTTCCATCCGCGGTAAACGTTACTTCCGAATATGTCAAGACTCGGACAAAGTTCTGCGATAAGATCGATATACTGAACGTCACCGTTAACGATTCCTACAGGATGATCAGGATCAACTTCATGCATTGCCTTAATTGCTTCTTCAAACATGCTGTAAAGATAAACAGCCTTTGCACGGTGCTGCTCACCTACAGGAAGATTTTCAATTTCTGTACTTGACCATTCAAGACCGTAATTGCTTTCATTTCCAAGCATGTAAAAAAGAAGTCCGCGTACGTTCTTATACTTTTCTGCTGTATTGCGGGCCATTTCTACAAGAGTTTCGCGGGTATCTTTATCCTGATAATCCGTCGGGAAAACCCACTTTCCTTTTACAGTAACTCCGTAACGTCCCATGAGGTTATTAATAAGAGTATATATTCCGTAGTTTTCGTAAATATATTCAACCCACTTCGGAGGAACGTCATCAAAGCTTCGGATAACGTTAACACCCATTGCCTGAAGCATAGGCATGTCAGTATTAAGAGTGGCCATAATGAAGTCATCATCCATGCGCCACAGACTGTAATTATAATCCATTCCAATCGGAGTATTACTCCAGGTAATACCCTTTATTTCAACTTCCCTGTTGCCGTCAAACATACGCCATCCGCCGGCATCTTTTCTAACGGTAACTTTTGCAGATGCAAACCCCGTCAGAAACGCAAACAGGGCTGCAAAAACTATCAGAGATTTTTTCATAAATCCTGCCTCCACATTTTTTTGTTTTCCTGAAAAAGTGTAAAGGCAGCCTTAAGATAAAAACAGAAACAGAATTTTATAAATGGTGTAATTTTTTTATATAAAAAAAACTGCCGTTTTAATTCAAACGGCAGTTAAATAAAATCACTCTTCTCCCTGCATGAATTTTTTAGGAGTATATCCGGTTATTTTTTTAAAAAGCTTTGTAAAATATTTTGTATCATTAAAACCGACTTTTTCTGAAATTTCATAAACTTTATAATATCCCTGCTTAAGATAAAGACAGGCTTTTTCAATTCTGACCTTGTTTACATAGTCAACAAACCCCATGCCCATATCCTGAGAAAATTTTGTGGAAAGATAACTGGAAGAAAGTCCAAGTTTATTTGCAACAACAGACAATGAAATATTTTCAGAATAATGATCATCAATAAATTTTGCAGCCGACCTTGAAATTGCAGAAAGATTGTCCTCTGAAGATTCAGGCTTCTGAGATTCTTCTCCATCAGCAAAAGTATTTACAAGGGCAGCAAGTTCAGCAGCCCTTACAGGCTTCATTATATATTCCCGGGCACCATAATGCATTGCCTGCTGGGCATATTCAAATTCATTAAAACCGCTGAGAATAATAAAAACAGGAGCAAGACCGGATTCTTTAGAAAGGCGCATAACATCAATACCTGTATATACCGGCATCTGTACATCAAGAATTACAATATCCGGCACATTCTTTATCATTAATTCAAGCGCCGTACCTCCGTCCCCCGCTTCAAAAATCTGATCAACGGAAGAACAGTGATTCTTAATATACCTTGATAAACTGGAACGCACCAGCTCTTCATCATCAGCTATCAGCACTTTCTTTGACATTTTCCTCTCCTTCAGTACCATTCTCATCAAAAGGTACTGTTATGCGGACACAAGTTCCCTCTCCGGGAATACTTCCGATATCAACAACTCCCTCTTCTCCATAAAGAAGATGAATTCTGTCTATGATGTTTTTTATTGCATAACCACCGACCCGATCATGACCGACTTTCTTTTCTCCGGAAAACAGCGAATTAATTTCGGCCTGAGTCATTCCCACACCGGAATCTTTTATTTCAAAAATCATTTTTCCGTTATCATACTTTCCGCTTATGAGCAGATTGCATTCAGAAGTCTTATTTGAAAAACCATGCTCGATGGAATTTTCTACAAACGGCTGAAGAAGAAGCTTTGAAAATTTCTGATGGCGTATACGTTCATCAAGAAGTATTGAATACTGCAGTTTTGAATTGAACCGCATTTTCTGAACTTCAAGATAATGCTCTATGAGTTCAAATTCGTTTTCTACAAGTATTTCCTGTTTACCCCGGCTCAACACAAGCTGGAACAATCTTGAAAGTGAAAAAATATTATCCGCAAGAGCTTCGTTATTCTGGTCAATCGCCTGCCAGTACAATGAATTAAGGGTATTATACAGAAAGTGAGGATTTATCTGAGACTGAAGGCTTGCAAGTTCATTTTCCTTTTCCTTCATCTTTATTACATAATTCTCATTAATAAGGGAATCAATATCAGAGACCATTTTATTAAACGCACGGGCTACATCACCTATTTCATCATCATCATAAACTTCTACATGCTGAGTAAAATCTCCCTCGGCAAATTTTTTAATTCCCGAAGAAAGATTAAAAAGCGGTTTTGTAATATATTTAGACATAATCCTGAGAAGCACATACAAAGCAATAAGGATAAGAAACAGAGCAAAAAGATATATGCAGATCTGCTGAAGAAAGAATCCTCTGTAGGCAGTCAGAGAAACAATATCGCAGACTATGGAACTACCTGATTCAAGCTTAGTACAGGTTATGTAATTGCCGTCATAAAAAGACTGAATCGTCGTTTTATCTTCTGAAAACTGCCCGAGAATATTCCGCTGAATATAAAGTTTTATATCCGTATCAACATCTTCTACGGAACACAACTCCTCACCGTCCGCATTAAATACCAGAAGACTTTCTCCTGCACTATTCAAAGCACCATGACAGATATTTTCAAAAGTAGATTTATCAAGACCGATGGCAATAAAACACAAAGGCTTTCTGTCTTTAAGATCAAAAAGTTCCCGGTAAAAAACAATTTTATCCTGCCTGTTTACTTCAAAAGTTCCCCGGGTACTTTTAGGAACAGAACACCAGTACATGGAGTACTGCCTGTTCATTGTAAAACTATATTCTTTTGTATTCCTGACTTTTGCTATAGTCGGATGATTTACGCTTCCATCCATTCCCCGTAAAAAAGGCTGAACTCCATTTTCAGGATAAATAGCAAAACTTCTTATACCGCCGTTAAGGGCAATCAGGTTCTGAAGGGTATTAAAATGAGCTTCATCAAACCACATTCTGGAATTTTTATTTAACTCTTCAACATCAGAAGAACAGAGAATTTTTTTTATATCGTTGTCTACACCGACAAAAGTTGAAAGTTTTTTTATATCATCCTGAACAAGCTGAATATTAACTGCAACACTTCTGGAACTTGTATATGACTTTTCCTTTATGTCGCTGACCTTCGCCCTGAAAGAATGAAAAAATAAAAAAAGAACGATAAACAGAAATAATGGAGAAAAAATTCTGAAACCGTAAATGACATACTTTTTACGTATACTTCTTCTTGATGATTTGCCTTTCATAATCAGTATGCCCCTTCTCGTTCCAGAAGCTTTATAAACTCTTCGGGCGTTATCTGTCCTGAAGCAAGACGCAGAATGTTTGCCTCACACAAATATTTAAAATCAAGATTACCTCTGTCATTAAGAGGAGAACCTGAATAATCATCTGCAGATTCGGCAATCCTTACAAGTTCCGTGAGACAAGGTACATCCGTTTCGTAAAGAAAGTCACTTTCATTCTGTGCAGAAATTCCAACCGCATTTTTTAATCCTAAACGGGACAGTCGTTCCGGAGCAAACATAAACTTTAAAAATTTTACGGCTTCCTTTTTATGAAGGGAATCAGCAGAAACTGCATAACCGCCGCCATACCAGGCAAGTACTCCGGATTTTCCAGGAGAATCCTTATTAATAGAAGGAAATTTTATCACACGTATATATGGTGTAATTTCATTCCAGTAAGTGGTATTAACTGCCATTGAAGTTTCCCAGCTTCCCATGTAATACATGGCTGATTTTCCAGACAGAAAGAAATTCTGTGCAGCACCATAATCATCCTGAGTAAAGTTTTTCTGAAAAAGATTTCCCGAACAGGCCTTACAGAAAAGATTCAACGCCTTAAGAATCCGTTCATCAGAAAAATTATGGGTTTCAATGGCATGATCTACTATATATCTGTAATCTTTTCCTGAAATATCATAAAGAATATCAGAAAAGAAAATCATGAGCGGCCAGCCGTCACTTCCATCCATCCCGACAGGAACAAAATCGTGATTCTGAATTTCTTCCGCAACATCAAACAGCTCATCAAAAGACTGGGGAACTTTCCAGCCGAAATCACGGAACATTCTTTCATTATAATAGAAGAGAGCTACGTCCGTATTCCGTGGAAGACCGTACAGTTCTCCCTCATAAGTAAAACCGTCCAGTGTCCCTTCCTTAAATCCGAAGTTTTTAAAATCAGCAGAATCAAGAGGTTCTAATTTTCCTGCAAGGACTGCCTCTTCAAGAAAAGCCCTCTGCCCCCAAACACTTACAATATCCGGAAGCCTTTCATGACAATAAACATGAAATTTAGTTTTATATGCAGTTTCATCAAGAGTCTCAAGCTTAATTATAATATCAGGATTTTCTTCCATAAATTCATCAATTATGAGCTGTTCTACAAGCCCCTGGCCGAAATTCCTGTCCGGTAGATTGGAAAAGAAAGTCAGTTCAACCGAATGCTTTTTTTCTTTACCGGAACAACCGGTGAATACAACAGAGACAAAAGTTAATGTAAATAAAATTATTCCACCAAAAATTCTGTTAAGCTTCATAAAAAAATCCGCCTTAGGTTAGTTTATATTCATATTTTAAGACATAAAAGCCATCAATGCATATAAAAAGTGTAATATTTTTAGATTTTAAACAGCTTGCACACGGCAAATATTTTACACCTTTTAGAAAATTTCTCCTCTACTCTGCAGAAAAAAACAGTGCAATAATTTCAGCTGTAAAATTAAAATTAATACGATGGAGAAAAAATGAAAAAAATTTTAACGGCTGCACTTTTATTATCAGGAACCTTTCTCTCATTCAGCCTGCCTTCACCTGCAAAGCGGGGAATGTGCTACAACAGTTTTACGGAGAGCGAAATAAAAACACTGGAAGAAAGTAATGTTACATGGGCCTACAACTGGTATCAGAATCCGGGAAAAGATAAAATAGGTCCTGACCATAAGATTGAATTCATGCCTATGATATGGGGTGCCGGAGAAGATTTTGATGAAATGGTTACCCGCACAAAGGAATATCTTGCCGCAAACAAAAACGTAAAATGCCTTCTGGGGTTTAATGAACCAATGATGAAAGCTCAGTACGGAGGATGTGCCCTGACACCGAAGGAAGCCGCAGAAAAATGGCCTGTACTTGAACAGATTGCGGAAGAATACAAAGTAGAACTTGCAGGTCCTGCACTGACCTGGGGATTCGAACCTCTTTCTGACGGAAAAATATATGGCGCACCGGAAGCATGGATGGATGAATTCATCTCAGAATACAAAAAACTTAATAAAAACAAAGAACCGAGATATGATTATCTCGTACTCCACAGCTACATGGATTACCCTTCTGCCGTAATGTGGTTCTGCAGCACCTACGGAAACAGATACAATAAAAAAGTTCTCCTTACGGAATTCTGTGCATGGGATCAGGATCCTAACCAGATTCCTCATCAGGATAAGAATGAACAGATTACTGCAATGACACAGAAAGTAGAAGCAATGGATACGGAAGAAATCGTAGAAGGTTACGCCTGGTTCATGTCCCACGCAGAAGCAGAAAAAATTCCATACAATTCTGTATTTACAAAAAAAGGTTCTGACGGAAGTCTTACGGATTTAGGAAAAGTCTATCTCTACATGACAGATGTAAGCAGAAGCAAAACTTTTACAGCAGGAGAAGTAATTCCTGCATATGAATATTCATCATCAAGCAACTACAACACAACTGTAGGAGAAAAATGTGACGACGGAATCCGGTTCAACACACCTGTAGGAATCGCTCCGGCAACAGACAGGGGAGATAAAAAACTGTACAAGAAAATTCCTCTTGAGCTGGGAAACTTTTCTAATAAAAGATTTGCCAACTATAAAGTTAATATTCCTTCTTCAAAAAAATATACAGTAAGCCTGCGCATCATGACTGACAGGGAGGAACTTTACATAATAAGTGCAGACGGAAAAGAAATAGTACAGAAAGAAATTCCTTCAACAAAAGGAAAATGGAAGACTGTAACACTTGAAGCTGAACTGAGTGAAGGCATCCGGGAACTTCAGATTAAAACTCTGGGAAATGCCCGGACAGCAAAATTCTACTGGTTTACAATTGAATAGTCATAAATCTACAATAAAATATTTACAGGAGTTTATCATGAAAAAAACAATTATTGCAGTAACAGCAATGGCTGCTCTCTTTTTAGGCAGCTGTGCATCTTCAAAACAGGAATCTGTTTCTTATGCCAACAATCCTCCGGTATACTCAAATACAGGAAGCGGAGAAAAAAGCGTTCTGTTTAAAACATTTCCAGGATGCGGAGTTCAGATCTGGCAGAATGAATGGGGTGCACACGAAATGACTTTTGACATTGACTACACAGGCGGATGCATTACTGTAGGAAACGTGGGATGGTGGGGAGGATCCTTCGGATGCTACGACAACGGCATTCCTAACGGAGCAACCCTTAATCTTTCTGACATCGCAAAAGTTACTTTCGAGGCAAAGGCAAGTTCTTACGGAACTTTCTACATGAACTTTGACAATAATCAGAAAAACGAAATAGATGTAACTCCAAACTTCAAGGAGTACAGCATTGACCTTAACCACATGAAATCAAAAACCGATTATCTTTTTATGATCGGCGGTGTAAGGGATCTTAACGATAAAGGAACGCAGGTCTATATTAAAAACATAACCTTCTATGATTATGACGGAAACGAAACAGTTCCAAAGTACAACTGAAATTAAAAGACAGTAATAAAAAAAATAAGGTGTACATCAAATTCTAAAAAAAATATTTGATGTACACCTTATTTTTTATTTCAATTCAGAAAAAAAACTTTCGAGTTTAATTGAACTTTTTTTACCGGGAACTTCTTCAACTCCCCCTGCACAGTCAATCAGCTCAGGATTGAAACTAGAAACGACAGACCTGACATTATCGGGAGTAAGACCGCCTGCAATCCATAAAGGATACTTTTTCTGAACAGCCTTAACTAAATTTTCATCAATACAGTTTCCTGTTCCGCCGACTGCAGTTCCCTTTACAGCAGCATCTGCAAGCACTCTCGGCTCTCCCATATCAAAAAGAAAGTCCAGTTTCTTTACATCTTCCTGTGAAGAAATGTTTATAGCTGCATAATGAGGAAGCACTCTTAAATTTTTATCCGAAATAAATTTCTCTGCACATTCAAACGTATGAAGCTGAAGCACATCAAGTTTACCCCTTCTGCACAAATCAATGGCAACCCGCGCTTCCTTATCATCAGGATTAACTATAACGCCTGCTTTAACAGCTTTTACTTCTTTTAATTCATCAAGAAGTTTTTCTGCTTCGTCAGAGTTTACATGCCGGGGACTTTTATCATAAAAAATGAATCCTAAAAAATCAGCTCCGTTTTTTACTGCCATTTGAGCATCATTAGAATTTGTAAGTCCGCATATTTTTACCAGCGGAAGTTTCTTTGCTGCCCTTTCTTCGAATGAAGAAGAATAATTAAGCCAGAAACGTGCATCAGCATCAGAAAGAGACGTCTTAAAAGACTGGACAAGTTCTTTTCGTATAGACGGATTTTTTGCCGCAGCTTCTCCAAGAAGAAGTCCCTTAAAGCCAAGGGAAGAAACAAAAGCAGCACTTTCGGGAGTACGGATCCCGCTTTCAAAAATTACCCGGGCATTTTGTCCCAAAACTTTTTTTATCTTTTCCAGCATGAAACAGGGTTTCAGCAAATCTATGGTAAAATCAGAAAGATCCCGGCTGTTAACTCCGCACACAATATAAGAAGGATCAACACTGCCGCATACCAGCTTAAGTTTTTCTACATCCTCCTCAAGACGGACTTCCACCAGCGAAGTCATTCCACAGGAAGCTGCACGTCTTGCCATGGAAACAATTTTCTCTTTTGAAAGAATTCTGCAGATAAGAAGTACTGCATCAGCGCCGGCCCTCCAGGCAACATCAATGTCTTCTTCGGTGATTAAAAAATCCTTGCGCAAAACAGCAGGACCTGTTTTACCGGTTTGCCTTTCATATTCATCCACAGCAGCACAAACTTTCATCAAGTCGCTGAGGTCTCCCTTAAAAAAATTCTTCTCTGTCAGACAGCTTATTGCTCCGGCTCCTGATTCAGCATAAGACAGAGCTGTGTTATAGGAATCAAGTTCTGGTGCAATATCTCCTTTAGAAGGTGAAGCCCGCTTTACCTCAAGTATAACTCCCTTATCCTGTAAAAAAGGATGAACAGGGCGCAGTCTTTCTGAAGGAATATCTACGCCCATAGTAAAACCGTTCTGCTTTATGTTTTCCCTTCGCAACTCAACAATTTTAGAAAGAATATCAGACATGTCCCATCCCCGTTTAAGCGACATCCTCTCCATTCAGTTCGTGACTTACTTTCTGAATCTCTTCAAGTTTTGCCAGAGTCTTTCCGGAATCAATTGCATCCAGAGCCATTGCGTATCCGTCTTTTAAGGTCCGGGCTTTTCCACAAAGATACAGAACGGCTCCCGCATTAAGGCCTACAGCATAACGGATTGTCCTGCGGCCTTTTCCCTGTAATATTTCCATTGCAAGAGCTGCATTGTCGCTTCCGTTTCCGCCGTACAGTTCGTTTTCATCTGCATCAGTAATTCCAAAATTTGCAGGATCAATTATGTACTGGTTTTCATTTCCATTTTCATCAATCTGGAAGACACGGGTCAATGCACATGGAGAAATCTCATCATAACCGTCATCAGAGTTTACGACCATTACCCTCTTTGCTCCAAGAGACTTTGCGGCACGGGCATAATCTTTCAGCAGTTCTTTTGAATAAACTCCGAGAACTTCATATTCAGCATTTGCCGGATTTAAAAGAGGACCGAGCACGTTAAAAATTGTTTTTATTCCAAGTGCCTTTCTTATAGGTGCAGCAAAGCGCATGGCTGAATGATAAACCGGTGCCATTAAAAATCCGAATCCTGTTTTCTTTACAAGTTCTGCAGTTTTTTCAGGTGCTGCCATGATGTTGATTCCAAGAGCTTCAAAAAAATCCGCAGCTCCTGACTTAGAAGAAACAGCCCGGTTACCGTGTTTAGCCATAACCTGACCGCAGCTTGAAGCAACAAGTGCAGACATTGATGAAATATTAAAACTGCCTTTTCCGTCTCCACCAGTACCTACAATTTCTGCAAGCCCGTGATTTTCAAGAGGAAAGACCTTTTTCTTTTTTAACATTACCTGTGCAGCACCACCCATTTCATCTGCAGTCGGAAGTCCTCTGGCTGCCATTGCCGTAAGTATGGAAGAAGCTATTTTTTCGTCCATAGTTCCGTCTGTAAGTTCACCAATAAAACTTGAAGTCTGTTCACGGGACAAAGGCTTTTTCTGATCAATAAGCTGATTCAAAATAAGTACATGAGAAATATTTTCCCTGCTGTAATTAAGAAAGGCTTTAAAGAGAGCATCACCTTTTTCACTGGCAATACTTTCCGGATGAAACTGAATTCCTTCAAGAACAAAGGACTTATGGCGAATCCCCATTATGTCTCCGTCTTTTGCTCTTGCCGTAACTTCAAAATCTGATGGCAAAGTTTTTTCGTCAATTACAAGGGAATGATATCGGGTAAAGTTTCCTTTTAATCCGATTATTCTGAAAATACCGCGGCCGTCAGTTTTTATTTCTTCTACGATTCCATGACGAATGTATTTGGCGCCGACAATTTCTGCACCAAAGGCTGCACCTATTGCCTGATGTCCAAGACAGATTCCAAGCAGTGGTACTTTACCTGCAAAATATCTGATTGCTTCAATAGAAATTCCTGCTTCTGCCGGAGTACCGGGACCAGGTCCTACAACAATATGAGTTGGAGATGCCGCTGCAATTTCTTCGACGCTGGCTTCTTCTGAACGGAAAACCATAACTTTATCTCCGGAAACGCGCTCAAGAGACTGAACGATATTAAAACTGAAACTATCCTTATTGTCGATAAATGCAATCATATTATTCCTCCATAACCACAGGCGGAAATTTCGCCAGGTATTGTTTCTTTTTATAGAAACAGTATAAGAGAGAAATGTGTTACTGTCAATAGTAACACATAAAAAAGTTTTACTATATTTTCAAACACCTGACTGCGGGGGCAGTCAGGCATCAGGGGAAATTGCTGCGTCTCTCGCAATTTCTTTTTCCCTGATGTGTCAATAGTAACATATAAAAAAATTTACTTTATTATCAAACTCCTGACTGCAGGGGCAGTCAGGCATCAGGGGAAATTGCTGCGTTTCTCGCAATTTCTTTTTCCCTGATGTGTCAAGAGAAACATATATAAAAAAAGATTCTTATGATTATCCGGTCTCCTGACTGCAGGGGCAGTCAGGCATCAGGGGAAATTGCTGCGTCTCTCGCAATTTCTTTTTCCCTGATGTGTCAAGAGTAACACATGTAAAAAAATTTACTGCATTATCAAACTCCTGACTGCAGGGGCGGTCAGGCATCAGGGGAAATTGCTGCGTCTCTCGCAATTTCTTTTTCTCTGATGTATCACAATCTGACATGCTGGATTATATTATATCAATAGAAAGTAAATATAATTACCGTCTAAGAGATTCTATACCCCACTCCACGTACTGTCTCAATCAACTTCTGATTATTTAATTTCTGGCGCAAAAGTCCGATATGTACATCCAGAGTACGGCTTTCTATTTCTTTATCATAATTCCATACAGATTCCAAAAGCTGCTTACGGGTAAGAACCTGTCCTTTATTTTTCATAAGAAGAGCGAGCAGTTCATATTCTTTTACTGCAAGCAGAACCTCTTTTCCTGATACAAAAGCCTTTCTGCTTTTTGTATTGATAATTACATTCTGCGCGCTAATAAGATTTTTTTCAGAACCATCTGCCAGAACAGAGTCTTCAACATTAGGCTGAATAGCCTGAATTACTCCAAAAATGCAGTCTCCGGCTTTTTCAATTTTGCGGACTAAATCCATGTAATTAAGTTCAGCTTTTACATTACTGCCGTTTTCAATTCGCTTACGACTTGCTTTCTTAAGTTCCCGCTTTGTACTGTCGATTCTATCTTCCACATCAGATAAAAGTACTTTATCAATTTCAGAAAGACCAAGCGCTATATAAGTACAGGTCTGTTCATAAAAAATATATACCTGATTAAAATATTCAATAAGTTCCTCTGTATGATTTTTAAAAGATTCTGACTCTGCATTTTTTTTGAACTTACAAAGTGAATGCATTATTGAACAGCATTCATCACTTAAATCTTCAAGATTCTGAATTACAGAAATCATACTGGAATAATTATTCCGGTCACTATGATTTGCAGTTGGAAGTCGGGAACACTTCTGCAGGAACCAGGAAATTTCATGATTCATTTCATCAACATATTCTTCCTGAGCATTAATTTCGTCAATTAAAATAGCCATATCCCTTTGTTGATTAAGCCCCTGATTCAGATAACCCATCATGTCCATTACACGGCCGGCCATTTTTGTAATTTCTTTCTGAACCTGAAAAGTATACAAGTCCTTACTGACATGATTTTTTGGAAGGATGATAGGGATTTTATAATGAGCATCTTTTTCTTTCTGGCTTTCATGAATCACTTTTTCTGTTATAGAAGCAATCTGTTTTACAAAAGGCAGGAAGAGCAGTGCAGCCAAAATATTAAAGACAGTATGAAGCATGGCAATATGAATTGTAATATTCTGAATTGGAGTGCCCGGAACAATTAAATCAATCAGATTTAAGAATGGCTGGAAGAAAAGCAGGGCTATTAAAGTTCCCGTAACATTAAAGGCCACATGAACAGCGGCAGTACGTTTAGCATTAACGCTTGCACCCAAAGATGACATAACTGCATCCACTGTAGATCCGATGTTGCTTCCTAACACCATAGCAGCTCCAAGCTCCCATGGAAGAGAACCGTTTGCAGACATTGTAAGTACTATCGCTGTAGTAGCAGAAGAAGAATGAATCAGGGCAGTAAAAACAGTTCCGATTAAAACTCCAAGCAGAAGACCCGCAAAATTCAAATCCTGAAATTTCTGTAAAAAGCTTACGGAATCAGGTTTTAAATTCATTGAGTTTTTAAGAAGGCCCAGCGCCATGAATAAAAGCGCAAAGCCCATGAAACAGTCAGCAAAATTATGTATCTTAAACTTTTTAAAATATTTAAGAATGAATCCAAAACCAAATAAAGGAATTGCCGCTGCCTCAATACTGAAAGAAAAGCCAAAAAAAGAAACAATCCAGGCCGTAACTGTCGTTCCGATATTTGCACCAAAAATAATTCCAATGGCCTGTGTAAGGCTTATAATCTCGGCATTTACAAAACTGACAACCATTACAGTAGTTGCGCCGGAAGACTGAATTATTGCTGTAACCGCAAGCCCTGTTAACACAGCTGTAAATCTGTTCCCGGAAATCTTATGAAGCAAAGACTGCAAGTTGTTTCCAGCTCCCTTTTGAATACCGTTCGAAAGCATCTCCATTCCAAAAAGCAGCAGGCAGAGAGAACCAATAAATCCTAAAATCTGGCTTATTACAGTTATCATATTTTTACTATAACTTTATGAACTAAAATATTACAGTTAATATGTGTAAATTGTTTGTAAATTCTGGAAACTGAACTCCTGGTATTTTTCTATTCCCTATATGCATCAGCTGGAGCAAGGTTTTAGGAGTTGCAATCTGCCTTGCAGGGCTGTATTTTATAAATAAGAAATAGGAGTAAATATATGTTCCGACCAATGAGAAGATTCAAGCAGCAGATTACAGACGCTGAATGTAAAGAGATTTTGAAAAATGAAAAACGCGGAGTTCTTTCTCTGCTCGGTGATGACGGCTACCCTTACGGACTTCCTCTCTCCCACTTCTACAGCGAAGAAGACAATAAGATTTATTTTCACGGCGCAAAAGAAGGCCACAAAATTGATGCCATCAAAAACTACGACAAGGCAAGTTTCTGCGTTTACGATTCGGGCTACCGCAAGGAAGGCGAATGGGCACTGAACATCAACAGTGTAATCGTCTTTGGAAAAATTCGTCTGGTAACTGACCCAGACCTTACCCGCAAAATCTGTACAAAGCTGGTTCAGAAATTCACAGATGACCAGGATTATCTTGAAAAGGAACTGGCAAACGCCCTCCCCCGCGTTCAGTGCCTTGAACTTGAAATTGAGCACATGACCGGTAAGCTGGTGAATGAATCGTAGGCGCGATATTGGGAAAAGTTGACGGAGCGACGCAAGCCGAGCTAAAACAGATTCTTATCTGTAATAGAATAGTACAAGCACAAAAAAAAGCGGCAGGAACTGGTCGGAGAGCCCTTACGGGCTGCCCCTACAATTTCCTGCCTTATTGCTTTTTAGTAAAGTAGCCAGGTTTTTTCGTGCCGCCGTCTATGCGGGCATATTTCTTGTCAATATGATATTCGTCAAACACTGTTCCTGCACCGCCCTTAAGACTGGCGCAGTTTTTAAACATGTCGCTAGATTCCGTCACTTTATCTGTAACAAACTTTTCAGAAGCAATGATTGTTATCAATGCCTGGCAATTGAAGAACATATCGCTCATATCAGTAACCTTGCTGGTGTCAAAGCTGCTCACATCCAGTGATGTCAATGCACGGCAGTTGCTGAACATATAGCTCATATCAGTAACCTTGCTGGTGTCAAACTTGCTCACATCCAGTGATGTCAATGCACGGCAGTTGCTGAACATCGAACTCATATCAGTAACATTGCTGGTGTCAAAATCACCTGTTTCTATGGAAACAGCATCAACCATATATTTGAAAAGGGAGTTTTTACCATCTGATGTCCTGAGGCTCATTTTTTTTCCGGGCTCAAGGTAATAATAGAGAGTTGTTTTTCCTTCATCATACCACAAAGGAATTTGATTTCCTGCCGCATCAATATAGTTTTCTGCAGCTTCAGGCCTTGCATCTGCCTTTGCAAAGCTGGTAATAGTTTTTTTGAATTTGTAATCAAAAACACTACCACTAAATTCACACAGAGTTTCAAACATTGTGCGTATTGCAGAACAATCTTTTAATTCAATATACTCAATTGTGTATACATTCCATTTGGCGTAAAGGCTAATGTTATCAGTAATCGCTGTGTCAAAATCAAAAGCGGTATCAGAAAGAGTTGTTCCTCCGTCTGTGGAAGTGTACCAGCCAGCAAAAACAAATGCTTCCGTTTCGGTTTCCGTTTTTGCAGGATCGGCGGGTTTTGTGGCCTTATTTCCGTGGACGATTGTCTGTTCCGCAGGAGATGTGCTTCCGCCTTTTGTGTCAAAAGTCACTGTGTGTGTAACTACATTTACTGTCCACTTTGCATAAAGCGTAATGTTATCACTAATCGCTGTGTCAAAATCAAATGCTGTTTCTGAAAGGGTTGCTCCTCCGTCTGTGGAAGTGTACCAGTTGTCAAAGATATAAGTTTCTGTTTCTGTAGCCTGCTTTGTAGGGTCAGCGGGTTTTGTGGCCTTTTTTCCGTGGACGATTGTCTGTTCCGCAGGAGACATGCTTCCGCCTTTTGTGTCAAAAGTCACTGTGTGTGTAACTGCATTTTCTGTCCACTTTGCGTAAAGCGTAATGTCTTCTTCAATCGCTGTGTCAAAATCAAAAGCGGTATCAGAAAGAGTTGTTCCCCTGTCTGTGGAAGTGTACCAGCCAGCAAAAACAAATGCTTCCGTTTCGGTTTCCGCTTTTGTAGGGTCAGCGGGTTTTGTGGCCTTTTTTCCGTGGACGATTGTCTGTTCCGCAGGAGACGTGCTTCCGCCTTTTGTGTCAAAAGTCACTGTGTGTGTAACTGCATTTACTGTCCACTTAGCATAAAGCGTAATGTCTCCTTTAATCGCTGTGTTAAAATCAAATGCTGTTTCTGAAAGAGTTGTTCCTCTGTCTGTGGAAGTGTACCAGCCAGCAAAAACAAATCCTTCCGTTGCGGTTTCCGTTTTTGTAGGATCGACAGGTTTTGTGGCCTTATTTCCGCTTTCAATGCTCTGACTTGAAACTTCTGTGCCGCCCATTGAATTAAATGTGACAGTGTAAAAGGTGCTGCCATCATCTGTATCAGCCTTGCAGGAAGCAAAACCGAGTGCCAGTACCACACCAGCAATGAGTGCGGTAATTTTTCCATACTTTTTCATACGAAAAACTCCTTTTTGTTGATATTTAAAAACATAAAGCCCGAAAAATGCCGTAAGCAGCATTGTCGTGTTCTCTCTCCAAAGATTATAAGAATATTTTAATAATCTTTAAAGATTTATACAATTATATGGAAAATAATATACCAGAATTTCGGGCCAGGGATTGGAGCGGCTGTGACTATAAGGGCGGAAAAGATTTTACCCGTACAAGTGAAGCAGAAGTGTCGTGCAGTTCTTAAGCGATTTTACCCATTTTCTGGGCCTGCATTCACTACTACAATTTTCTTTGGCATAATCGCGTTTCCTTCTTCAGCTCTTACTCTTTCCACGCCAGCCGCATTTTAATAAAGTCCTTCATGTTCTTGTAAAAGTCCATTGGCGGCGGTGTGATGTTAATCTGCTTAAGAGCTTCCTGGACAAGAGGATTCTTATAGCAGCAGACAGCATTTGATGAAGCATAAAATAATACATCAAGCTGGATTTTGTAAGCTGTATCCTGAGATGTACCTAACATCTGTGCAAGTCTGTCGCGGAAGGTATAGGCCAGGTCATAATATTTCTTTTTAAAAATAGCAAGACGTTCTACCGTTACATTTGTTTCTATCACCGGATTAAGATAGGAAACATAACGCATATAATCCTGATTTGCGTTGACGATTCCGGCCCATACTTCGGTAATCACGTCCGGCGTAAAATTGTTGCCTTCCGGAAAAGCCGAAAGCAGAGAGCCATAGTAAGCCGCCATTTTTTCGGCAGAGATTTCCAGAAAGATTTCTTCTTTGGTCGTTACGTATTTATAGAGATTGGCGCGAGACCAGCCCAGTTTTTCTGCAATCGTGGTAAGGGTAATTTCAGAATAAGGACAGTTTGCAAAAAGTTCTGCCGTTGCCTCTTTTATTTGAGAAAGTCTTTCTTCTTTGTGTTCATCGCTTCTTGCGCGGATGAAAACTGCTTTGCTGTTTAAGTCTGCCATACCTGGAGAATAACACAGTAAAAGATTTTTTACAATAAGCAACTTTTTGTCACTAATATCGCATTTTAGTGTTGACAAGTCACTGATTATACCATACACTTTAGTTAAGTGACACTACGTTACTAAAGAAAAAAAATGCGTTAGCGCTGGGAGCTCCTTGCCGACCGCAGGCTGAACTTGTTTCAGCCGAGAACGGTGAGCGTTAGCGAAGAGCGGACATAGCGACCCGAAGGGGAACGCCCATTCAGACAGGAGGAAAAGATGAATTCAAATCTCGCAAAAATTGATAGAACAAACGAGCATTACACTTTTGAATTGGCCCGGGGAGTAAAACGAACAACCGTAACCTTCCGTAATCATTTTGGAATTGAACTTGCAGCAGACTTGTATACACCGGAAGATTCCCGCGTCAAGCGCGAGAATGACAGTTTATGCAAAAGTCCGGCCCTTGCAATCTCAGGACCTTTTGGAGCCGTAAAAGAACAGTCTTCCGGTTTTTATGCAAACCAGATGGCTTCCCGCGGATACATCGCCCTGGCCTTTGACCCAAGCTACACAGGAGAATCAGGCGGAGAGCCCCGCTACATGAACAGTCCCGACATCAACACCGAAGATTTTATGGCGGCAGTAGATTTTCTTTCAATCCGGGAAAATATTGATCCTGAAAAAATCGGCATCATAGGAATCTGCGGCTGGGGTGGAATGGCTCTTAACACAGCAGCAATTGACACACGAATTAAGGCAACTGTTGCAAGCACAATGTACGATATGAGTCGTGTCACCGCCAACGGATATTTTGACAGCGCAAATAATGCAGAAGCAAGACACCAGGCCCGCAAGGCTCTTATGACACAACGCATCGAAGATTTTAAGGCAGTACAGGCTGGCGGTACTTACAAGCTTGGTGGCGGAGTTGTAGATCCTCTGCCGGAAGATGCCCCATATTTTGTAAAGGATTATTACGACTACTACAAAACTCCACGCGGCTATCACGAGAGAAGTCTCAATTCTAACGGAGGCTGGAATGTTACCGCTGCAACTTCCCTTTTGAACACAAAACTTCTTGCCTATGCCGAAGAAATCCAGAGTGCCGTTATGGTTCTTCATGGCGAAAAAGCTCACTCTCGTTATTTCGGCGAAGATGCCTTTAAGCGGCTCACAGGCGACAACAAGGAGCTGGTAATTATTCCAGGCGCAAGCCACACAGATTTGTACGACGGCGGAAAAAACAATGCCATTCCTTTTAATAAACTTGCAGAGTTTTTTGCAAAGTATTTGAAGTAAGTGATTTTGGGCGTTCCCAGTTGCCAGCATGGCAATTGGCCGGGCTTTTCGGGATTCCGCCTTTCGGCTCCATTCGTCCGCACTGTCATTGTCGGGCTAGCCCCGACAATCCCATTGCTGCCGAACGGCTTCGCCGCCCCTACAATCCCTAACGCAAAAGCATAAACAAAAGGAGTATCTGAACATGAAAAGATTATTTGCGTTTCTAATTTCTGTTTTTCTTCTTGCTTCTACAGCCTGCGCAAACAGAAACAGTAAGGAGACAAAATCATCAGATAAAGGAGAACTTTCTGATATGAAAATTTCAATTCAAATTACAAGCGACAGTGGCAACCATAAACTTACCGCTACCCTGGCCGACAATTCTTCTGCCACAGCTTTTTACGAGCTTTTGAAAAAGGGTCCGCTTACAGTTGATATGCACGATTACGGCAGCTTTGAAAAAGTTGGTTCGCTTGGTACATCACTTCCTCGAAACGACACCCAGATTACAACCACTGCCGGCGACATCATTTTGTATCAGGGAAATCAGATTACAATTTACTATGACACTAACAGCTGGAACTTTACCCGCCTTGGAAAAGTAAACGAAATAACACAAGCTGAACTCAAAAAGATTCTGGGCAAGGGTGATGTGACTGCGGTATTTGAAATATTAGAATAAACAGGAGGAACAAAATGAAAAAACTTATTCTTACCCTTTTAGTCGGAGGGCTTCTTATGACGGGAGCCTTTGCTAAAACAGCATTTGTTTACTTCAGCGCAACAGGAACAACCGAGCGCATGGCAAAGAATGCCGCTCATGCGATGGAAGCCGACATTTTTGAGATTCAGCCAGTTCAAAAATACACAAAGGCCGACCTTAACTGGCGTAACAAAAAATCTCGGGCTACAGTGGAATGCAACGATCCTGAAAACCGTCCTGCAATTGCAAATAAAATCGACATTTCAGACTATGACACTATTGTGCTCTGCTATCCAATCTGGTGGGGACGCGCACCAAAAATCGTCTGCACATTTGTTGAAAACCAAAACTGGTCGGGTAAAAAACTTGGCACACTCTGCACAAGCGGAAGCAGCGGGCTTGGCAAAAGGCTGTGACTATAAGGGCGGAAAAGATTTTACCCGTACAAGTGAAGCAGAAGTAAAAAATTATCTTGAAGGCTTGTTGAAGTAAAATCGTCCTTTGAAAAAATTATTTCCCGGATACAACAAACCTGGTAACAGGTGAAAGTCCGCAGATACAATCTAGAATTCTATTATTCATACCTGCATAAAAAATCTTCCTCAACAATCTGTAAAAATAATGATATAATAATTTCATGAAGTCATATTTTATCAAAAAAATGTTTACTGTTTTAGTTTTATTTGCTGTAGTTTCTGTATTTTCATATGCAGACGAAATAGAAGATTTCAAATCAATTCTATCTAAAAACTCCGGATATTTTTATAATGAAGAAGAAGGTAGTGTCATCTACTTCAATTTTGACGGCAGCACATTAAACAAAACTAAGTTTGAAATAAATTTCATAAATAAAACAACAAAAACTTCAATTGAATCAAGAACCGGCTTCTTCCCAAACAATTATCCAAAAATAAAACTTGATTACAAAATCAAAAATGGAAAGCTTCTTTCTATCAGGGAATTTGATGGTACATACATCCGTTTGGATGCAAAAAATGAAAAAGAACTTATTCCCGAAATAAAAAAGAAATGCCTGAACAGATTTGAAAGAATATGTGGTACATACACAGATTCAAACACTCAGCGAATATTTTCTATTTCTCGTAAAGGCGAAAAATTTCTTATTGAAGTAACATACCCCGCATCAGAAAATATCGAAAATAAAAAAGAGGAACTATTATTACGAGACAACAACTACCTGCAGGGCAATAACTACGGTGCTGAATTTTACAATAAAAGACTTTTTATTTTAGACCCTTATATTCCTTCTTCATACCCGACTCACGACGAATATGAAGAAGAAATCAAGTACATAGCTCACCAGTTCCCTATTAAAGAATTGCAAACTGAAGAAGAAAACCTTATTTCAAAATCTGTAGATTTTTACAGAAGCTGGTACTTTTATAATGATGACGGCACTTCAAAAAAAGTTTATCTAAGTGATAAAGCTGCATCTCTACTAAAAAAAAGTGACTGGGAATATAACGTATTCAAGATTTTTGAATGCTATAAAATGTATCAGGATGAAATGGGGTGGAAACATCTTGAATTAATTGATGAAAATGGCACTCAAAAATTTCTTTTGATTGACGGTGAAGACATATATGCTCTTTTTGCATATACAGGAAATTCCTTAACCTCTGATAAAGATGCCATTGCAAATCAGTTTACAGATAAAAGCAATCTTGTAGAGACTATGGAATTCCTTCCAAATATGCGTACAAGCAACGGTTCCCATTTTGCAAATCCAAAAGCGTCTTCTACTCTCAAAGATAAACATTATGAATACAAAATTGAAGGTACACTTCAGGTTTTCAATCCACTAGAATCTGAAACCAAGTGGTGCAAAAATAATATCCCGTGGGTAGAAGGCCAGGAAGATGACGGAATCGGAGAAACAATTGAATTCGATATAATTCCTCAGACCTGGGAAGCTTGGGAAGCTATTGAAGGAATAAATTTCAGGATTCTCAACGGCTATGTTGATCCGCTAAAGCCTTATCTTTTTAAACAGAATAACCGTATTAAAAAACTTTTAGTCCAGACAGATACAGGTTTTTCAACAGAGCTGATTTTTAATGATGCTGTAGAGTTTACCAAAATTGAACTTCCAAAAGAAACAAAACACATCAAACTTACAATAAAAGAAGTATACAAGGGAACAAAATATTCAGACACCTGCATTACAGCTTTTGAAATGAACTACAGAATATGGGATAAATAATAAAAGATGTAATCGTCTTTGTGCCTTCTTCAATTATTCTGGCAATGACCAGTCACAACATCGTCACCATGCTCTGGGCTTCTATAATCAGCGACGTAATATCATTCGTTTTTGCAGTGATTTTTTAAAAGGACGAAAGTAAGGAAAACTAAGGCAGGTGGAAACGACCTTCATCTAAAATTCAAAGTAAAAAACAGAACCTTTATCAGGACTGCTTTCTACGCGGATTTTTCCCCTGCAAATATCTGCAACTCTTGCTGCTAAGGCAAGCCCAAGTCCGTTTCCTTTTGTAGCGTGACTCGTGTCGCCCTGGTAGAATTTTTCAAAAATGTGGCTGAGTGTTTTTTCATCCATACCGCAGCCAGAATCCTGAACGCTCACCTGTATCACTTCCCCGATTTTGCGAAGACGTACGATTATTTTTCCATTTTCGGGAGTAAACTTAATTGCGTTTGAAATAAAATTATTCCAGATGAGGCTTAAAAGCTGACTGTCGGTAGTGGTCATTATTCCATCTTCAATTTCAACTTCCAGCTCCAGATTTTTTGCGGTCCAGGAATCTTCAAAAGTGAGAAGGCATTCCCGAAGCTCTTCTCCTAAATCATAAGGAGGAACTTTTGGATAAATCTGTTGATTTTCAAGTTTATTCAATTTTAGGATATTTGTTATAAGTAATGTAAGCTGCCGGGAATTATGAAAAATTGCCCTGGCGTATTCCTGGCGGTTTTCTTCCGTCAAATCAGGAGTTTGAAGAAGTCTTGCATAATTTTGCATTACTGCGAGAGGAGTTTTTAGTTCATGCGAAACGTTAGAAATAAAATCTGTACGAAGGGTTTCAATGCCATTTAAATCTTCAATCATCTTGTTTAAATCTAAAATCATATAATCAAGATAATCATATTTTTCGGGAGGATTTACTGTTGGAACCGAAACTGAAAAATCTCCCTTTGAAACTTTTTCTGTAGCTTCTGAAATTTTCTGAAGGGGAATCTCGTAGGTTTTGTGAATTTTATGCTTTATATATAGAACAATCAGAGCAGAAACAAGAAGCCAATAGAAGATGACTAAATGAACAAAAATGATAGCCTGCCAGTTGTATTTAAGTCCCAAAAGGATGATGGCAATATTTATACCGGCCGTTCCAAGTAGCATTCCAAGAACTATCCAATAAAGACCTATTGGGAAACGGCTTTTTCTTTCAGATTCTTCTATCATCTTACAACCGCCTTATAACCAAGTCCATGTACTGTGGCAATTTCAAAACCAGAGCAGCCGGCTTCAGAAAGCTTTTCGCGGATTTTTGTAATATAAACATCTATTGCACGGGGAGTTGCATTGGAATCTGCATCCCAAAATTCATCCATAAGCTGAACTCTGGTAAAGGTTTTGTTTGGGTAAGAAAGAAGTTTATAAATCAGATTAAACTCTCGGGTTGTAAGCTGGATTTCTTTTCCATCAGAAATAGCTGAAACTGCATCTGCATCCAGCGTCAACGAGCCGACTGTCACTTTTTTGCTTTGAGATATTTTTGCCCTTCTTAAAATGGCTGAAATACGGAGGAGAAGTTCATCTAAATCAACAGGCTTAACAAGATAATCATCTATGCCGGCAGCAAAGCCTTTCTGCTTTGAAGTAAAATCATCTCGTGCAGTCATAAAAATAATTGGAATTGTCTGATTGATTTTTCTTACAGTTTCGGCAAATTCGAAGCCATCAATCTGAGGCATCATCACATCCGAAATTATTAAATCAAAGAGAGTGTTGTACATTGCGTTATAGGCATCATTTGCATGCATGCAGCCGATGACATCATACCCGTTTTTCCTTAAAAAAGCACAAACGGTCATATTTAACCCCGCATCATCTTCGACAACCAGAATCTTAATCATAAAAAAAATTATAACACGCCCCACCCCGAAATTTCACAAAAATGAACGAGAATTTCTTTCAAAATTCAAATTTTTAATATTTCAGCAACATTTAGTAAACATTTTGAAAATATGGGAGGCTTATATTCAAGTCATAAACTATGAAAACCTAACTAAAAACACAGGCCACAAGCGGCCTGTCAAAGGAGAAAATATGGAAAAGACAATGAACAAAACAATTTATCTGGTAACTGGAGCCACAGGCTTTTTAGGCGGAACAATCTGCCGTCAGCTTATTGAACGGGGAGAAATGGTCAGAGCCTTTGTTATTCCTAACGACCCGGCTGAAAAATTCGTACCAGGCGAAGCTGAAATTATACGTGGAGACCTTACTGATATAGCTTCCCTCGAAAAATTCTTCACTATTCCTGAAGGTTACGAAAGTATTGCAATGCATATTGCAAGTATTGTTACCGTAAATCCTGATTACAATCAGAAGGTTATGGATGTAAATGTTGGGGGAACAAAAAACATAATTGAGCTTTGCAAAAAACATACTGAATGTAAGAAGCTTGTTTACTGCTCAAGTACAGGGGCAATTCCTGAACTTCCAAAGGGAAATAAAATTGGCGAAGTAAATCATTTTGATGCTGACAAAGTTTTGGGCTGTTACAGTCAGTCAAAGGCACTTGCAACTCAGGCGGTTCTTGATGCAGCAGAAGAAGGCCTTAATGCCTGTGTAATTCATCCCAGTGGAATTCTTGGCCCGGAAGATTTTGCAGTTGGTGAAACAACAAAGGTTCTGATTCAAATAATCAATGGCGAAATGCCTGCAGGAATTGACGGTTCCTTTAATCTTTGCGATGTTCGCGATCTTGCTCACGGTGCAATTCTTGCAGCAGATAAAGGTCAGAAGAGCCAGTGTTACATTCTTGGAAATGATGAAGTTTCTTTCCGCGATTTTGCCCGCCTTTTAAGCGAAGAGTCCGGCTGCAAAAGAATGAAGACCTTTATCCCCGTAAAACTTGCAAACTTCATTGCAAAAATCATGGAAAAGCAGGCTAAGAAAAAAGGAAAACGCCCTCTTATGACAACTTTTGCCGTATACAATCTTGCCCGCAACAACAATTTTGATTCAAGCAAGGCTCGTAAGGAACTGGGCTACACAACAAGAAGTTATCGCGAAACTATGCATGATGAAATTGAATGGCTCAAGGCAAGTGGAAAAATTCTTTCTTAAGAAGTGATTGATAACGGCGGGAACGGACATCATGCCATCCCGCCATATTTTTTTTGCAAAAGATGAGCTCAAACCAAACATTGAAGCAAAATGTAATCATCACGGAGAGCATCATAACTGATTTCTTCGCTTTTCTACCATTTGATAAGTTTCGCGTTACATTGCTCTGAAAATTTCCGCTCGTGTTCAAGCCAGTTCATTATTTTTATAACGTTCAACTGTGTTTTTTTGTTATTTTCTCTGAGTCAGTTTTTTGTTATATTTAAATAAAAGGGTTTATATGACAGTCAGAAAATACGAAGAAAAAGATCTTACAGCAATGATTCAAATCTGGAACGAAGTTGTAGAAGATGGAATTGCGTTTCCGCAGGAAGATCTGCTGACTCCAGAAAGCGGCAAGGCTTTTTTTGCAGGACAAACCTTATCTTGTGTTGCAGAAAAAGAAAGCAATATTCACGCCCGCCATTTGTATGAGCGACTGGGCTTTGTACAGCTGGGCACAATTCCAAAAGGATTTAGAATGAAGGACGGACATTTTGAAAATATCTGTCCTTATTATCATGAATTGTAAACGACATCCCGCCCTAAAGTAAAAGCCCCTGATAAATCTCCAGATCCTTATTTCCAAAGACATTAAAGACAATCTTCTTCACGCTGGAATCTGGATTTTCTGAAAGCCACTTTTCTACCGTCGCAACTGCAATCTGAGCAGCAAGGTCCTGAGGGAATCTGAAGACTCCGGTAGAAATACAGCAGAAGGCAACCGATTCAAGCTGATTTTGTGCCGCAGTTTCAAGGCAGTTTTTGTAGCAGTTTGCAAGCAGAAACTTTTCGCGAGGCCCTGCACTTGTGTAAATAATGGGGCCGACAGTGTGCAAAACATAACGGCTTGGAAGATTAAAGGCCGGGGTGATTTTACAAAGTCCGTTTTCTTCTTCGTGTCCCTGTTTTTGCATCAGCTCGTTACAGGCAAGCCGCAGCTGAATACCTGCATAGGTGTGGATACAGTTGTCTATACAGATGTGAAGCGGCGCAAAGCAGCCTAGCAGGGCAGAGTTTGCAGCATTAACAATTGCATCAACTTTTAGCGTAGTGATGTCACCCTGCCAGAGATAAAGTTTCTTTGAGATTCCCGTGTCAAGCACGGGAATGACATCCTTTGTCGTTGACGGACTTGCAACTTGTGTCATTGTCGGGCTTGCCCCGACAATCTCTTTTACACATTCCAAGTCTTCAATATCCGTAATCCCCCGCTCTTTATTAACCTGCTGCAGGTACTCATCCTGTATTCTCAAAAAGTCTTCGCTAATGGAATATGGACCACGAATATTCATCAAAGCCCTCAGTATATCTCGCTGACTTTTTTCATCATCAGGAATCACAAAGCCGCCTTCATTTCCTGGCACAAGACCCAGATTAAAGCCTGCACTTCCCTTATCTTCTTTTAGGAGTTCTGTTATCAAATATAATCTGCGTTCTGCCTGTGTCATAAGCTTTTTAAAACCTCATAAATATCATTATTCACGCAAATACTCTGATTTTCAATTTCTTTCGGAACTACTGCTTCACCCTTGTTTATGCAGATGTATTTTGCTTTTGGATTAGCATAAGTCATCTTCCAGAAAGGATATTTGATGATTCCAGGAGTATTACCGCCAACACCAAGCTCCAGAAAAACAATACGACCGTCTTTGTTCTTATTCAGAAAATCCTCATAGCGTAATGCCGCAGAGTGCCAGCCATCATCTTCCACAAAAGTATCGTCACAGCGCAGGTTCATTGTCATGGGCTTTCCGCAAGCAGGACAGCGGGGAACCAGTTCTGACGGAACAGTCATTTTGATTCCTTCAAAGCCATTTTCCGGTAGTTCAAGACTGCCATCACTTTGAATTACAAAGCCCTGGGCCAAAAGCATATTTTCAACCGTAGCTTGATTGTCGTAAGTTTTCTTGTGACATGCTTCAGAACACTGCCAGAGTCCGTAATCACCCTGAGTGTAGAAGAGCCTTGATTTATCAAAACCGGCCTTCTGAAAGCAGTGGTCAACATTGGTCGTAAGGACAAAATAGTTTTTTTCCTTCACAAGCTCAAAAAGTTTTTCATAGACAGGCAAAGGAGCTTTTACAAAACGATTCAGATAAATCTGCCGGCTCCAGTAGGCCCAGTTTTCTTCAAGACTTTCAAAAGCCGTAAAGCCACCGGAATACATATCATGAAAACCGTACTTCCTTTCAAAATCAGCAAAATATTTTTGAAAGCGAGGCCCGCTGTAAGTAAAACCGCTGGACGTTGAAAGCCCTGCCCCGGCACCGATGAGAACTGAGTCTGCATTTTGTAAGATTGATTTGATGTCCTTCATAAGAACCTCCTTGATTTTGACCATGCGTCAGGATATACGTCGGGGCAAGCCCTCCGTTTAGCTAATAGGAAATTATTGACGTTACGCTCGCTTTGCTCGCGTTAGGCTATGGAGCGCCTGCGAAGCAGTCCACCACAGCGAAGCGAGGAGGATGAGCCGAACAGGCGAAGCGCGGAACAGCCGACCGATGGGCTGTATTGAGCGTAAGCGAAAACATCCCGGCGGGAACGCCCGAATTCATTTTCCTTTAAAAATTAAAAACAACCGGCTTAGAAAAATCTTTATTCTCTTCAAGTCCCTTAACATGACCAAGATTGTTCAGACTACCGGAAATCTCAGAAAGATAGAAAACCTTGAACAGAGGTTGATTTGCATCATTTTTGTACAACTAGCGAACTATGGAAGATTTTTCCATAATCATTTTCTTAACCGTAAGATTTTCTTCAAAGACAACCCTTGCACTCATGCGAATCCAGACTGTATCAATTTCATTCTCCATAAGACGGGAGCCACAAAGGTCAATATAAGGATTCGCAGAAAGCTCCATTTGTTGCCAGATACTGTAAGCCTACTTTATCAAGATATTCTGCAATTTCTGTAACTGTCATTCGTAGCTCCTTTTAAATTATTTTCCAGGAAAGAACATTCCGGCCGACATATCAAGATAGTTCAAGCCTGAATATTTTGGATATGCTGACTGCACTGCCGCCTTAAAGCCAGCAGCATCAACATTTTTGATTGCGATGTTTTTAAGACTCTTAAGATATTCAATCTTGGTTTTCACATCGTCCAGATTTTCCACAACATAATGGCTTGTCAAAACGAGTCCGACCTTTTTCTGGATATAAGATTCCAGTACGGAAATAAGTGCGTCGGCGTGTGCTTTTCCTGCAACAATTGAATGAACATCGTGTCCCAGCATGTGAGTATAAACCACATTGATTTCAGGAATGAAGATGTCAAAGGCTTCCTGAGTGCGGGTGATTTTCATTTCCACACCGCAAAGAGTCAGGCTGTCACCTTCAATAAAATCCGTAGTCGTATAGATTGATTTATCGAAAGCTTCCCCAAATGCTCCCGCGAAGTTTGAAACAAGCCCTGCCCCGCCACCATTGTGATTGTAGTCATCAGCATTCTTTGTCGAATAGACTTTGCTTCCTTTCATAAAAGAAGCTCCCGCTCCGTGATAGGCAATGACTGCACCCTCATATTTCAAGCCTGTGTCGGAAATGTATTTTTCCAGCTCCCTGATGTTGTCAAAAAAGCATGGGGATTCAATCATGAAGCAGCTGCCAGCTTTTTCCACCAGAAAACATTCATCCGAAATCAAGTCATTAGTCTTGAATGCGTGAAGCTTGATTGAACCAAAATCATAGATTTCCATAACGCCCTTTGAAAGCTGAACCGATGTGAACTGTGTCTTTTCCATAAAATTACCTCGTTAAGTTTTTATCTTAAAAGCAGGTGATCAGGCTGATTAAAAGATATGTTTTGCTTTTCTGTTGTAATTTATTGTTTACAACTAAGAATAATATAGCGTTGTAATTTATAAATGTCAAATGATGTTATTTATTTTTTACAACAAGTATGGTGAGGAAAGACAAAAAGGGGCTGTCCAATAAGTATGAGTCATTGCCGTGCTCGACACGGCAATCTCTTGTGTTGTAATTAAATAGATTTTCGTGTCAAGCCCGAAAATGACACTTTTTGAACTTATTGGTCATCCCCTATAAAAAATTTGGATGGGCGGCGTATGTGCCTTTTAGATTTTTACAGACATAAATCAATTCCTATAAGCTGCTGGATTTTCTCTTTACTCCAGTCATCGTTCGGCCAATAAAAACACTCAGTCTTTCGCTTTTTGAATATTCTGAACGGTAAAGTAGAATTGTCATAAATATGAAGTACATCGCAAACTTTCACAAGTTCGGGTATAAGAGCAATTGCTTTTCCATAGCGAGAACGGATTTTATCTTCGGGTACAGAATGTCCACCATTTGCAGCACGAGATTCAACACGCGAGACATTTATATCTGGATTACAGGTAAGAACATAGATACAACGTATAAAATACCCATTCTCTTTTGCAAGCAAAATCTTCTTCCCCGGCTCCGATTCCTGCAATCAATAAGGAATAGTCACCGTAACCTGGCAGCCGTCTCCGGGGGCAGAGTTGAAAACGACCTTGCCGCCAATTCCTTTTGTGCGGCTCTGGATGTTTTTTAGGCCGAAATGTTTTTTCTTTTTGAGGGCGCTTTTTAGGTCAAAGCCCGCACCGTCATCGGAGACGATAATCTTGAAATGTTTTTCGTCCAGCGTTCTGACCAGCAGGCTCACGCTTTCAGCTCCAGAGTGCTTTACGGCGTTTCCGAGGACTTCCTGCACGATTCTGTAAATGTTCAGGTTCTTGTCCTTGGAGAAATTTATAAAGTCCGGATTCTTTCTCACTTCGTCCTGAATAAAAAAGATGATTTCGACCCCGCTCTGTTTTTTCAGCATGTCGCAGAGGGAGACGAGGGCCTCGTAAAGACCTTCGTTCAAGTCGGATGGAGTAAGGGCGTAGCAGGAGTTCCGCACATCAGAAGCGATTTTCTGGCAGAGGGTAATAGATTCTTCTTCTTTTAGCTGAAACTGCAGGACCCGCAAATCCTGGCAGACCGTGTCGTGAAGCTCGTTGGAAATGCGCTCCCGCTCTGCTTCCTGAGTCTGAATCATCCGGGTTGTAAAGGCAAGGTTTTCCTTGCGGCTTTTGGAAGTGACAAGATAGAGGACAAGGAAAATGAGCGACATGAGCAGGGCAAGAACGATTACAAGAATCAGGATTCTATAGGAATAATAAACCTCGTCGAGCTGAAAGCGCACGAGATTTTTCTGAAGGATTTCCCAGCTTCGCACATTGTCGGAAATCTTCTCCCTGTCGCCGGCTTTTATTCCCTCAAGAATGTTTTCGTGGATGACCTTCGCTTCCGGAAAATAGTAAACGATAGTGTCGGAGGGAGCTGCCTTTTCAACTTCGACAGAGAATTCTTCAAAAAGCTTTTCTGACTTGTCTTGCTCAGAGCCTTCATATTCAAGCCATTTTTGCGTAAGGGCTTCAAGCGTAAGATTTTCTGACTGTTTTTTCGCCTCGTGGGGAAAAGCCTGAAAAATAAAAAGAAGAGAGAACAGGAGGACTACGAAAAGTTTCATCTGTCTACTATAGCTGGAAAATGCCAAAATTTCAATTTTGCGCTCCGGTCTGACAGGATTTCAAGAAATATGCTAGAATTAGGGTATGACTCTTCACTTTGAATCAGCGGGCCGGAAAAGGCTTTTATTCTTTGTCTTAAGCATTGTCTGCGGCCTTTTGGATTACATTATCTGCGACCTTGTGGCCTGGGCTAACCACCTGCCCCTTTTCTGCGACACGATTTTCATTATGGCGCTCAGCTTTCTTGTAGGCCCCTGGTGGGGAGTGCTGGCCGGATTTTTCTATCATCTGATTGATTTTGCCCTGAACCGCACGCTGGAACTGGGGCACATATTCATGCTCTGTCACTTTCTTGCGGCCCTGACTGCCGGCTACTACAAAATCTATTTTATGAAAAACACCGACACGCCTGCCGTAACTTTTATAAAACTTGTAATCTTAAGCATTGTAATGATGCTGGTCATGAGCGTATCTGGCGGAATCATCGGCTACATTTTGAGCAATATCGAAGCCTACACCGAAGCCAGCAGCCAGACCGACTTCCTCACCTTCTTGTGGCAGAACAAATTCCACTCAAAGATCCTTTTGCAGATTGCCGTGCGCATTCCCGTGAACATCGCCGACCGCTTCATCTGTGTTTTTGCCGCCTGGGGAGTATTTTTGCTTACAAATATCTTTCCAGCTCGTAGCGGTTCTTTACATTAAACTTGTCGAAAATGCGGGAGACGTAGTTTTCTATGGTGCGCTTGGAGACTGCCAGGCGCTGGGCCAGTTCTTCGTTGGAAAGGTGCTCGCTCATTAAATCTACCAGTTCCCGCTCTTTTTTGGTGAGGGTGACAAGAATGCCGCTTACGAACATCATGTCGGGAAGGAGATTTTTCTGAATGTAGGTTTCGCCTGAGAAAACGGCATGAACCGCCTCTAGGATTTCCGGCTGCTGGGCATTTTTGGTGATGAAGCCTGTGATTTTGTGCTCCATGGTTTTTATGATATAGCCCGCATTTGAAAAAGAAGAGTACATAAGGCACTTAACGCCCTTTTCAAGCAGAAAATCGGCCACCTCAAAGCCGCTTCCTTCTTCAAGCTTGATGTCCAGCATGGCGAGCATGTTTTTTAGTTCTTCGGGAGACTTTGACTCGATAAAGGGCACAAGTTCTGCTTTTGTCTTGCAGAAGTGGCAGACCCGTATGTCTTTTGTCTGTGAAAATACCCGCTCCAGGCCCAGGCTAATCATTTCGTGGTCGTCAACACTGATAATCTCAATCATAAAAGTTATTTTACTTCATCTGCCGGTGTCAATACCATAGAGAAAACTCACTTTTATTTTTCTTGGTGATAATGAGTACCACACTGAACTATGTACAATTTATCACCCTCCACTTTATAGACTAGCCGATTTGCTGAATCGATTCTTCGACTCCAATAACCGGTAAGCTCATATTTTAACGGCTCTGGCTGTCCACGACCTTTATCAAGACCATTGCGTTCTATGTCTTTTATAAGTTCATGCACCATTTTTATCAACTTTTTTTGATTGAGTTCGAAGAGTTGACAGTAACCATCCCATGCAACATCAGCCCAAACTTTTATCATAAAAGCTCCTCCTTTAATTCATGGACCTGGCCTTTTCCTGATTCTATTTGAGCGATTCCTTGACGAAGGTATTTCATGTTTTCTTCTGAATAGATATAGGGGTCATCGGCAGCTTTTAATGCAAAAGGAATTCCATTTTCTCGGATTGTTGCCTTTACGAACGCTGTAATTGCAGATGTAACATTCAATCCTATTGAGTTTATGATGCTTTCAAAAAGACTTTTGTCTTCATTTTCGATTTTTGCAGAAATTGTAGTCATTTTTACTACCTCCGCCTACATTGTACTATTACTGTCTCTTTTTTGTCAATTTTAATTAGGGGGTCAAACAACATACCCACCCCCTCATCACCTAAAAAAGTGAGAAAACTCACTGAATTTCGATGAGTTTTCTCTGTTTACAGGAAAAAACTGGTTTTTATAATAAGACTATTATTATTTTTAAAGGAGATTCATATATGAAAAAACTAGCGAGGTACCTTCTTTTGCTTGCGGCTATGGGGCTGGGATTTGCCTTTGCTTCATGTAAGGCAGATGATGATGATGACACATCACAGCCACCTGTATATTACACCGTAAGCTTCAATTCAAATGGCGGAACAGAGGTTAAAAGCCAGAAGGTTGAAAGCGGAAAGAAGGCCACAAAGCCGGCTAATCCAACAAAACAGGCTGTCGCTACTGAAACATACGCTTTTGAAAACTGGTACACATCAACGGACAACGGCACGACACTTTCTGATACAGCCTTTGACTTTAATACTCCAATCACAAAAGACATTACTCTTTATGCAAAATGGGCGGTCAATGCAGTTACCCACACTGTGACTTTTGACACAAAAGGCGGAAGCACGTCTCCTGCGGAACAGACAATCGTCCACGGAAAAAAGGTCACAAAACCCGCTGACCCTACAAAGCAGGCTACAGAAACAGAAACTTACACCTTTGAAAACTGGTACACTTCAGAAGACGAAGGCACAACACTCTCTGATACAGCCTTTGATTTTGACACAGCCATTACAAAGGACATTACCCTTTATGCAAAATGGGCAACAAATGTCGTAACTCATACTGTAACTTTCGATTCAAAAAACGGAAGCACAGCAGAAACCAAGACTGTCAACCATGGAAATAAAGTTGAAAGACCAGCTGACCCGACAAAAGAAGGAAGCGCTTTCAAAGGCTGGTTTGTCGGAGATACTGAATTTGACTTTACAACACCAATTACAGGAACTTTAGAGATTACTGCAAAATGGTTTGCAGGAACAAAAAAACCGGATGCACAAAAAGCAGTTGGCGACATTGTATTTGCAGATGGCTCTGCCACACCTTATACCTCGGGCCTTACACTTACCGACGAGCAGAAAGAAAACTCAATTGCCATTATTTATAAGGCTGATGTTTCTAAAGCGTACGGTGTTGGAATCTTGCAGAATAAGGATGGTTTACTATTGTATAATCGTTTATCGAAAATCGTTATAAAGGCCGGTATGGGTGAACAGTATGAAGTTGAATCTATAATGTGTGATTTTGATTCTAAAACAGAAACATTTACTGGTGACACTGATGGAAGTGATAATCTTGCGGAAATTAAAGCTTTTCTTGAAGAAAATGACAAAACAGAGGACGACACAGACGATTTAACACACTATCCGGCATTTGAATTTGCAATTAATTACAAAGATAAAGAAGGCAGTCATGTTAAAAACACAGATTTTGAAGACGGATGGTATTTACCGTCTTTGGCAGAACTTTATGATATTTGGACACAGAAGTCTACTGTAAATGAAGCCTGTAAATTATGTACTGGAAAAAGTCTTGAAGATGATGCGATGGCAGTAGATGATACATATGAAGCTGCTTACTTATCATCAACGCCAAGTAGTATTAATAACGGACAATATATCATCTTTAAAGAGGATAATATGAAAGATGCTTTGCTGCCGCTTTATGTATGTAACTATCCAGGAAACGTTTGTTGTATCAGGGTTTTTAACTAAATAATAAAACTAAATTAGGGGCTACAGTATCTGTAGTCCCGCCCCGCCGACGGCACAAAGTGACGACGGTGGGGAAAACAAAGACAAAAAAGATGGAGAAAAAACTATGGAATATTCTGTCAACGAAAAAAGAGATTCAATATTTGTTCAACAGTTTTTGGAAAAATACCTGTCACTTGGTTTTGGGGTGCTTCCAAAATCAGAGATAGATACTCTTGTTTTTTCATTGATTACAGATTTGGGCTATATAGATTCCTCCATGAGGGAAAACGAAATTGCAAACGAACTTCATATTACAGAAACAAAACTTTCTGCACTAAGACTGGCGGCAAATGCCAGAGCAAAAAAGCCTCAATCTGTGGAAGAATCTATAGCAGAACTAAAAACAAGAATTTCAAACGGAAGCATAAAGATTTATCTTCAAAAAGATAATAAAAATGTTTTGCTGAGTGTGCCTTATCCGCATATAAAAAAGAATCTGGCTAATGCGGCGGAGGACATAACCGGCTACCCTGCCGATAACTATCTTAACAGCCGTAAGGTTGAAATGCCGATTTCCGTATTCTGTGCAGTTCTTTACAAAAATGATGAGCAAGCCCGGAATGAATTTATAAAAACTGCCAAAAAAGATGTAAAAGATGCTGCAAAAATTGATGAGATTACAAAAAACGGGACATCACCTTTAGAAATTGTTGAGAATATTTTGGGTGCCGCAAGCAATCTTGCTACTATTGCTCAGTTATTACCTGCATTTGGCATAATTAAATAAATTCCTGTAAAATGCGTTAGGGCATGGAGCGGTGCGAAGCAGTCTGCGTCAGCAGACCGGCCGCCAGGCAAGCCGCGTAACGCCCGCCCCGCCGCCCCGCGGCGGGGAACGCCCTAATAATTATGGAGAAAAGAATGTCAGGAAAAAAATCAAAAAATGCAGTTCATTTCTTTGTTGATTATGTAAAAGAGCGAAATGTAAGCATAATGACGAAAGCAGAATGGGAGCAGCTCTATTTTTACTGCACTTCAAAGTTTTTGTACAATAACAAAAATCTAATAGAACTGACAGCAGATGAGTTATACAACATTGCAGATACGCTCCAAGTTGATTTTTCAAAAGTTCTTCTCTTGTAAAAAAATGCTATCGCTTTGATTATAAAGAAGTTAAAAACATGGACTTTCACGCTTTATTTGAAAAGCACGCTGTCTTAAATCCTGTTATGGAAAACAAGATGGTGAAATTTTGTGTAACAAACAGCCTTGTCCAAGAACGGCTTGAAGAAATATTCAATAAAACCGGCATTTTTTCAGATACTTCTTTTAAAAAGAATATTTTCGCTATTCCAACACTTCAATTTCTTACTTTGATTGAAAAAGAAAATCAGACTTTAGTTACAAAACTTAGAATTAAAAAAGATGAGTTTATCGAAAAATTAAAAAAGACATTAAAAATTGATTCTGATTCAAAAATAAATGAAATTCAAAATCTTATAAATAAGAATGACGCACAGGATGCAATAAAGTCAGCCTGTGAGCTTGCTTCAAAAATCGCAGGTTTTATAAATATTCCACAAAATACCATTGCAGCGGAATGGCGAAAAGCCCGACCGGCTGCCGGCAGGCAGACGGTAACGCCCAAACCTTTATTCCTTGTTCTTTATTTTTTACAACAATTCTGCTATACTGAAACAAGGACAGGATTATGAAACTAAACACAAACCTTACGGTTGCCATTCACACTATTCTCTGCATTGCTTATTTTGAAAAGGATAACAAAGTCACTTCCGACTTCATTGCAGGAAGTACTGGCATGAACCCGGTAATTATCAGAAAGATTTTGGGGAAACTCCAGGCAGCTGGAATGGTAGAAACAAAAGCCGGGGTCGGAGGCTCTACCCTTTCAAAGAAAGCCGAAGAAATTTCACTTTTGGATGTTTACAAAGCCGTAAGCGAAGAAAAGGAGAGCGAGCGTTCTGTTTTTAATTTTCATGTAAATCCTAATCCAAAATGTCCCGTGGGAAGCAAAATCCATGCAGTTTTAGACCAGCCATTAGATAATGCCCAAAAGGCCTTGGAAAAAGAATTGAAAAAAACAACAATTAAGGATTTGATGGGAAAGCTATAATCTAGTGCCCTATCATCGTATTTGCCCGGTATTCATTGACTGCCAGCCCCCTTAATTGTATTATATTCCTATCTGTTTTATAGGTAAATATCTGGAGGCCTACTATGAAAACTATCGAAACTAAATCAGCACCGGCAGCAATCGGCCCTTACTCACAGGCAATTCTTGCAAACGGATTTTTATACACTTCAGGGCAGATTCCTTTGAATCCTGAAACAGGCACAATCGAGGGAAGTGGCATTGAAGCTCAGGCTGAACAGGCCATAAAGAATCTTGGAGAAATCCTAAAAGCCGCAGGCACAGACTTTTCTAAAGTCGTAAAAATAACCTGCTTTCTCGCACACATTTCAGATTTCGCCGCATTTAATGCAGTATACGAAAAGTACTTTGTTTCAAAACCTGCCCGCAGCTGCTTTGAAGTTGCAGCTTTACCAAAAGGCGCACTTGTTGAAATTGAAGCAGTAGCCGTTGTTGAGTAAACAAGGATATTTAGATATATGATAAATGATAAAGTTTTAGACTTCCTCAAAGCTAAGGGATATGCAGACAGACTCACCGAACACAAAGAAACAATCGACACCGTAGAACATGCAGCACAGCAGATTGGCTGTTCCGAGGCGGAGATTGCAAAGACGCTTTCATTTATTGTGGATGAAAAACCTGTTATCGTGGTAATGGCAGGTGATGGCCGTGTAAACTACTCAAAGTTCAAAGCACAGTTTCACGTAAAGCCCAGCATGATTGCCCGCGACCAGGTTGAAGCAATTACCGGCTTTGTTCCCGGCGGAGTCTGCCCTTTCAATGTTCCAAAAGAAATCCCAGTATGGCTCGATGTTTCAATGAAGAGATTTGAATACGTTCATCCAGCAGGCGGAAACTCATTTACTTCGGTAAAACTCACCCCTTCTGAACTGGAAGAAGTATCAGGCGCCACCGGCTGGTGTGATGTCTGTAAGGGCTGGGAAGAATAGTTTCGGACTTGGAGTTTCCGCATTTGATCTTTTGCTAACTTATCAATGCAAGAGTATCTGCTACAAGTTTTAATTTTTCAACAGAATGATTTTCTACTCCCAAAATTTCTGGGAGTAATTCCCCTACAAAACCATTTCTTTTTCATAGTATAATTATGCTTATGAGAAAAAACATAATTATTGTTGATGATCACGCACTCCTACTGAACGGAATTAAAAACTGGATAGAAAATCATTCGGATTATAAGGTTGAATTTCAGGCAAGTAACGTTAAAGACTGTAAGGAAATCCAGAATCAGTTTGAAAAAGGAAGCCTTAAGGCTGACGAATTTCTTGCGGTCGTTGATATTTCATTTAAGACTGCAGATTCTCAGATGGAAAATTCCGGTTTTGACATCATCAAAGAATTTTCAGCTCTGGGGATTCCATGCATTGCCTATTCCAGCCACGATTCGGGCGGCTTTGTTGAACACGCAACAAGTCCTGCTGTGGGAGCAAAAGGCTTTGTTTCAAAAACAGCGGATGAAGCCATTCTGCTTGCGGCAATCAACTCGGTGGCAAATGGCGGAACATATATTCAGGCTGAGCTTGTAACCGGGCTTCTGGAAGTGCGCGACATCACCCAGACCTTCACTAAAAAGGAAAAGCTTGTTGCCGATACACTGACCATCCACAACACAAATGCCGAAGTTGCCGCCGCCCTTGGAATTGCAGAAAAAACTGTCGTAAATTACCTGACAATTTTATATGATAAGGCAGGAGTAGAAAATAAACTCCAGTTTCTTGAAAAAATGGGAAGATTATGAAATCCAAAAAGATTGCATTCACAGGACTTTTATGTCTCCTTGCCCTTCTATTGAACATTGCAAGCGCAATGCTGGCCTCAGCCCTCAAACTCCCGGCCTTTTTAGACACAATTTTTACCGTGGCAATTACTTTTTATGCAGGCCTTATTCCAGGAATTATCGTTGCCGCTCTTTTTAACCCGATTATGACAATCCTGCGCTGCGCAATGACCGGCAGCGAAATCTTCCTGTATGATTTTTTGTACGGAATCTGCGGAATCCTGATTGTAATAGCCAGCTGGCTTTTCAGCCGCAACAAAAAGGAGTTTCATTTTAACCGCCGCGTTACGCTTCTTTACCTTCTGATAATCGTTTTCTTCTCAACCTTTCTAAGTTCATTTTCTGCAAGCGCACTGGACACCTTTATCCGCCCGCTTTTTAAAAAAGCATCGGGCTTTTCGGCAATCGACGACATTTCCTTAATATTTCAAAAAATGAATTTCAGCGTATTTCTGTCTTATCTTTTGCCCCGCATTCCCATCACGCTTTTAGACCGCTTTATCTGTACTTTTGCCGCTTACGGCATTTATTCGGGATTGCGCAAATGACCGAGCTTGATTTGCAGGATTTAACATCCGCCCTCAGTTTGTACACCTCGTTTTTTATCTTTCTTGTTGTTCTTACCTTTGCAGCCTTTATCATCCTTATGGTGATTTTGATTCACAACATTAAATCCCGCAAAAAACTTAAGGACAACCGGCAATTTATTGAAGAAACAATAGGCATACAGGAAGAAGAACGCCGCAGAATCAGTCAGGAGTTGCACGATACGGTAAGCCAGAACATAAAAGCCCTGCTGCTTTCCCAAAAGGAACTCAAAGACCGCTGCACGGACGCAAATCTGCTTTCTGAATTTGAAAAAATCATCAGCCTGGAAAAGAAAAACCAGAAGGAGCTGCGTGCAATAATTCAGAATCTTGCAGTTCCCGCTCTTGCAAGCATTCCCTTTAAGACTGTCATCAATGATTTATGCGAGCAGTTTTACGCCCAAAGCGAAATCCCTTGCAAATTTTTTGTTGCACCCGACCTTTCTTTAGACACCTTCACCACCGAACAAAAGCACCATATTCTGCGCATTATTCAGGAAGCCTTGAACAATGTCCGGGCCCACGCAAAGGCAGAAGAGACTAGTGTTGTAATCAGACGGATAAGCGGGCAACAGAAATCTAGCGGAGTGATTCGCATTATGATTTTTGATGACGGTCAGGGCTTCGATTCTACAAACCAGCTACCACCGACTGACGCTTCATCTCACTTTGGCATAAGCGGTATGGAAATGCGTGCGAAACTTCTGGACGGCACTCTTACCGTAAACAGCTCCCCTGACACAGGAACGGAAGTGCGGCTGGAGATTCCCCAGCAGTAAAGCGGAGGGTCAATGAAAAAGAACCGCCCGAAGAAATACGAGGAAAGCCTTAAAAATTGTATCTTACTCGCCCGAATAGAATTTTTCACGATTTCCGCAGACCCGGAAGATGAATATCAATGCCAGCTTGCAGAAAAAATATACCAGACACAGAGAAAAATAGAAAAAAAACAGAAGGATAACGGGCTTTTTGGCGGCCGCTACGGAGTAAAGTGGTATCAGCAGCTCTTTACAAAGTTTGCGGCGAACTTAGGCATTTCAAAAATGTGCCCCATTTACCGCCTGCCCGGCTTCTACGCCTTTGACAACGCAAACCCCTGCCGTGTCTACCAGAAATGGTGCGCCGCCTTTGACGGTCTTCTTTCTAAAAGCGACATAGACTTAATCGTTTCTGCCGCCATAAAAAATGACGATAACTTCTACGAATACGGCATTAAAGCCTGGGAAAACATGCAGGAACAAAAACGATGGAACCTTGCCGGCGAGCTTATTACCATCTGGCAATTTTGGAAAAGGAAAATTAAGGGAGAAGCTTAGCCTCTTCTTGACGATTTCTTTTTTCAGCATTATTATTTTACTCGGATAAAACCGAGTCGGAAATAATCGAGTAAAAAGGAGAAGCATATGGCAACAGGGGAAGTTTTCTTTGGAAGAAAAGAAAATATCAAAGCAATTTCAAGATTTTTCAATTCAGATAATAATGATGCAGCCCTGATTTACGGTCGTCGGCGGGTTGGCAAAACAGAACTGATTAAGCATTGCCTGAAAGAAACAAAAACAACTTCCATTTATTATGAATGTAAAGAAACCTCTGAGCTGAATAATGTCAAATCCCTTTGTGAAATCATTTCAGAAACTTTTGGTCTGCCGCCTTTAGCCTTTGATACATTTGAATCAACACTTGCTTTTCTCTCTAAGCAAGCTGCAAAAAAAGAATTAATCCTGGTGATTGATGAATATCCTTATATCCGTAAAGTTGTAGAGGGATTAGACAGCATTATTCAGTCTTTTATCGACAATAATAAGTCTACTTCCAGATTAAAGCTGATTTTATGTGGCTCTTACGTAGAAACCATGAAGTCTTTGCTCTCGGAAGAAAATCCGCTTTTTGGTCGTTTTGATTTAGTTATGAATCTTAAAGCTATGGATTATTATGAATCAGCTCTCTTCTATAAAGATTTCAGTGATGAAGATAAGGTCCGCTTATATTCTGTTTTTGGCGGAATCCCTTATTACAACAGACGCATAGATTCATCAAAGACAGTTAAACAGAATATAATTGATTTGATTGCCAGTCCCGGCAGCCGTTTTGAAAATGAAGTTCAGATGCACCTGAAATCTGAAATTTCCAAAATGCAGAATGCGTATGAAGTTTTTGAAGTTCTGGCAAAAGGATTTGTTCGATTTAAAGATATTCTCTCTCAATCACAAGTCTCAAGTTCACCAACACTTGCAGATGTTCTTGATAAATTAATAAATATGGATATCGTTGTAAAAGAATCTCCAGTTAATGATGAAAATAACAAGAAAAAAGCCGGCTATTATATTTCAGACCAGCTGACTTTATTTTATTTCAAATACATTTACAGAAATCTTTCAAGACTTGCAGTGATGAAGTCTGAAGCTTTCTATGATAAATTTATTGAACCCGATTTTGAAGAACATTATGTCCCACAGGCTTTCGAACAGATTTGCCGACAATTTTTAATCCGTAAAAATCGCTCAGGAGAATTACCTGAATCTTTTGAAAAGATCGGAAAGTACCGGTATGACGATCCAGTAAATCATAAAAACGGTGAATTTGATGTAGTCACTGAAAACGATAATTCCTATATCTTTTACGAAGCAAAATTCCGTGAAGGTAAATTAGACAAAAATCTCATTTGGAACGAAATCCAGCAGGTAAATAGCACAGGTTTAATTTGCAGCAAATACGGATTTTTCTCTAAATCTGGGTATAAAAAGATTGACGAGTCCCATAAACAGCAGTTGATTCTTTATAAGCTGGAAGATTTGTATCAGTAAACTCGCCTTATGTGCGTAAGGTATTAACTCCCAAAATATTCAGGAATATTTCCTTTCATTTCCTAAGAGTTTCCCCCCAATACAGAAAAAAATTTCCGATGTAATATGAGCCAAATAAATTAATTATAGTCGGCGGACGAATTACGCGGAGGAAAAAAGAATGGGCGGAAAAGCACAAAAAAATATCTATAGTCACTCAGGTTACTGTGCTCAATGTGGAAAATTTTTCCCTGAATGCGGAGCATGGGCATGGGTAACAATGCTTGGAGGTAATGAATCTGGTTTAGAATACTGTTCAAAAGGCTGTTGTGAAGCAGCTAACGCAGGAAAAGGTTCTGGAAGTAAAGGAGGAAGTCTCCTTGGTGGTATAGCCGGCGGAATTGCAGGTGCAGCAGCTGCAAGAAGTGCTGCTAATAAGAGTGCAAATGATGCAAAAAGAGCAGAAGAAGAAGCTCGTGCAGCAGAAAGAAAGGCACGGCATGATGCTGCAATTTCTGCAATCAAAAATTTTCAGTTTGATGAAAGTGATGATGATAGTTTTAACCGCAGTGCAATCCTTTTTGTTGAAGATTATAAGACCTGTCACCCAGGTTTACTTGCTGATAATGATTACAAAAAAGCATACACTCAAAGAATTGAAAATGAGATTAAAGTATTAAAAAGTTCTAACTCGCCTTTTGCAGAAAAACTCAGTTCTCTGTATGAAGAAGCAAAAAACGAAATGAAAAACAAACTGAAAAAAAGGCTTATTGTAGGCGGAGCCCTTGATGTTGCTGGTGCCATTGCGACAGGAATCTTTATTGCTGTAGATGCAGGTTCATTTTTAGCCTTTTTCAAAGGACTTGGGCTTGGAATTATCTTCCCTGGAGCTGTTTTAGGAATTATTCCGTTAGGTGGAATAACCAATAAATCAAAAACTCACCAAGAAGAAAACTCATAGTTAATATTTTCCCCAGACTATCTTGCGCTAAGGCAGGTTAACCGCGATTAAGCGGAGGCTGGGGTTTTTAAGGGGCTCGCCCCTTAGGCGAAGGGGGTGCGGCGCAACGGAGTGCGACGCAGGGGGAAGGCTTTCCCCCTCACCCTAAATTCTGGAGGTAGAAATGAAAAAGCAACTTCTCAGTTTTGTAGTTTTGATTATGTTTGTATCTGCTTTGGTAAATTGTGAGAAAAAAAAGAAAACTTTGTATAAGAGATTTACCGAATTATTTGATAAAAAAGTAGAAAAAGCTGAGAAAGAACTCCCTCCAAAAATTGAAAAAGGCATGGAAACCTTTACCGACAACCTGGAAGATTTTGAAAACGACATTCATGCCGAGCCTAAAAAACAAAACAACTTTGCAAAACTTTTTAATTATATTGCAGATATTGATATTGCTGAAACCTGTGCAAATGATTTTGTACAAATAAATCCTGAAGATGTTGAAAGAGTCGGAGCTTACACAGACGCCCGCGAAGAAAAGTAAGAAAGGACCATCTGGCATTGATTCCGAATAATCCAGAATAAGAGGAACTGAAATTGCAAGCTCAAATAAACCGCGTCCCATTTTGATAGTGTACAATAAAGTTCGCAAGTTGGAGCTGGGAAGAATAGTTTCGGACTTGGAGTTTCCGCATTTGATCTTTTGCTAAACGGATTGAGAGTCTGCTCTTTTAAGAGTTCTCTTCTTCCCCTAAAATCATATTCTTAGTATCTTTTACAAGTTTAATAAAAGCTTTTGTCTGCTCGTCTTCAGTATTCTCAAAATAAAGTATAAAACCTTCAGTTCGCAGCTTATACCTTTCAAGTTCTATCTTTTCTGCTTCTGTTTTGACCGGAATAATTGTATGTGTTTGAGCTTTTTTTCTTAGATCCATTAAACTAAAAGCAACAGATTTTGAATATCTTTTAAGATATCTCTTTGCTTCAGGTGACAAAGTTGGATTGTATTTTAACGGCTTGTTCTTTTTAAGAGCTTTTCCAAAACCTTCCCAAACCTTGATTATTTGATCAGCTTCTGACTTGAACAATTTATAATTCATATTTCCTGGAAAAATAGTTTTCATAAACTCTTCAGCAAGACTTAGCTGTGTTAATATAGCCAAATTATCCTCCTTATAAAAGTCCGCGTTCAGAGGGAATGACTAATAAGTTTGAAATGTCATTGCCGTACTTGATACGGCAATCTATAAATGCTTATATTATAAATAAATAGATTTTCGGGTCGAGCCCGAAAATGACATAAAATAAACTTATTAGTCATACTTCAAATCCCATCCGTCAGCTAAAGCCGAAAATGACATAAAATAAACTTATTAGTCATACCCTTTATTTTTTCCTATTAAGTTCCAGGTTTCTTGCAACTCTTTTTCTACGATCGTCCTTTTCTTTTTTATACAGAGGAAATTCGTCTTCTAAAATCCCGTTTTCAATTTTTTGAGCAAGCTTCCAGAGTTTTTTTATCTGTTGTACGACTGCATCCTTTTCCGGAGTCCGTTTAACTTCGAGAATTTCATCATAATATTCATCAGGCGGAGCACCAAAAATACTATTTCCGGTAATAAGCTTTTTGCCAAACCGTATGCTTTCCTCACTGTATATACGATCGTCATAGGGATCTTTTAATCGGTCTGAAAGGGAATCTATCTCTTCCTGATTTTCCCTATAGAACTCAAGGAGTTTAGGTACTACAGAAAGTTCCTTACCGTAGACTATATCTTTCCGCTCCCCTTTATATTTTTTCCCTTTATATTTCTCTCTGGGAAGAAGTATTTTTCGGTATAGACCATTGTCATAGACTCGTATTATAGATTCTCCACCTTCTACTAACCCCTTTCTCCGCCGTTCATAAATGACTTCAAAAAAATCTTGCGAAAAATTTTCGATTTTTCCTTGCTTTACGGCATCCGCTTTTTCTCTTCGCGCTTCATTGACAATCTTTTCATTACATTCCGCACAGCAGCGTTTATTTTCACCAAATGCTTCGTGTTCTTCTTCAGCGGTCCAAACGCCCCAGGTTGATTTACCATAGTCTGTGTATTCTTTTCCACAGAAGCAACATTTTCCTGTTTCCGTAATATGACCACCTCTTCTGGCTACCCATTCAGAAAATTCTTCTTTAGACATGATGTCACCTCTTATATTTCCAATACAAAAAAGCAGGGCTTATACCAATTTACACAGGCTGAAATTCTCCACAGTCCGCGCTTCTCTAAGCCCTGCATACTTTTACTAATCTTAAGATTCGATATAATCGCGTAAATTTCCCCGACGAGCATTTCTTAATCTTTCCAGTGCTTTTTTTCTATTTCCTTTATCCGGTCAGGTATCTTTTTTTGCATCTGCTCAAATTCTTCTGGAGTCATGTCAAATATTTCTTCCGGCATATTATTCAGTCTCAATGTCTGCAAAGGCTCAAGATTGATTTGTTCCATAAGCTTTCCTGAAATCCATATTTGAAAGGGATTGTCCGAATGGCTTATTTTTGAACGGATATTAAATCTTGCATAATATCCTAGTTGATTCATGTCGTCGGATTTTAGATATTCATGGTTCTGACCTGTAAAAAAAACAGTTTTTTTATTTGAAAGAATCATTTTCCTATAATCCTGATTCTGACTGCAGCTTTCTCTAATAAAAGCCTTCTCAAAACTATTCCCAAAAACTAAAGCAAAGTATTTAAGGTCATGAAGATAAGCCAAATCATACTGTTCATCATGGTTAATTAATAACAAATCATCAAACCACTTGTTTGTAAACAAAAAAAGCTTTTCACCATTCAGTAGAGAACAATAAACTTTATCCTCGCTGCTGATTCTTCCAGAGTGGCCTTCATGGTCAACAAGTCCTCCAAATTCTTCTGTAATATTTACTCCATCGAGAATTTCAAAAGAAAACTTACCGATGCTTTTTATCGCAGGAGAGTTTAATGTTCTTTTGAGGATTTCAGCAAGAAACGCTTTAAACTGTCCGGTTTTCTTCTGCCTGTCTTCCACAGGATGAATCATATTCAGCATAATATTTATTAATTTATTAGCAGCTAACTCAGCAGCCGCCAGATTATTGTCTGTATCTTTCATACTTTACCTCTATATAAAAAATACACAAAAGGTGTTTTTTTAAGTAAAAATCTTAAAAAAAATGCAAATTTTTTACTGTTTACTTTTTACTATGCCATAAATTCCTATAGTATAAATAATCAGAAGGATTCCATTAATAATCACATAAGGTGCAAGTTTTACAGCCGTAAAAGCAAACACGAGATTGCAGATTAAAAAAAGAACAAAAAAGATTGACGACAAAGCCTTTATGTTTATTCCTCCAGTTCTTCCTTTGGTTGAAATTCCAAATATTCCTGTCAGAGTAAGTGCAGAAGTGATTCCAGCCCCACTGCATAAAACCCAGACCAAATGCTCAGTTGAATTTGCTGCATAAAAACCATATCCGATTAATGCAGCAATAAGTACAGAAGCTACAGTCAAAAAAATATTACATTTCATTTTCTTTCTCCTAAAATTAGATTACATCTGTGGTGGAACTGGTGGAACTGGCGGAACCGGGGGAACTGGCGGAACGCTTGATGTAAATAAACCTGCAAGCGAGGAAACAGAGCCAGCCTTTTTCCAGTTAGACATACCCTGCTTCCAGACAAGACTTTCAGAAGTCAGCTGACCGTTTGCTGCCATTGTTGATAAAACCGAAACAGTATAAGGACCAGTTGCAGTTCCATTAACTGCTACATGATAACTTTCATTTCCAGGAACCGGCGGTACATTATTAGCCTGTGGCGGCACCTGCTGATTCATTCCATTCATCATTCCGCCAACCATACCAGCCATGTTCTGTCCGATTGCGCTTCCCATTGCCATTCCAGCCATCATGCCCGCAGGATTCATTCCAAGCCCACCGCCAAGATTAAGATTTCCGGCACCATTTGCGCCCATTTGTCCGAATGCCTTTGCCCCTTCAACGCCGACTTCTGCCTGCTTTTCAAGCTGGAACGCAGAAAGATTTGCGCTTTCATTCTGAAGTCTTTGAGCCTGAGCCATACCCTCACGCTGAATGCGTAAGGTTTCTTCCATGTTTGTAAGGTTTGCATTTGTCTGCCGCTGTATTGTCTGTGTCGTTACATCCTGGGTAACGGCTTTAAGCTGATTGTAACCATCAGAAGTTTTATCAATATCGATATCTTCTATATCTACTGAACTTACAGTTACACCAAACTCATTCTGTAAACGTTTTTTCAGAGATTCTTCAACTACATCGTTAATTTCTGTAAGTTTACGCTCAAGCTGAATTACCGGGATTCCTTTCTCTGAAGGAATATTTGCTACTACACTTTTTACATATTTTGTTACAGCTGATTGTATCTGAGATTTAAAATCATCCAAGTCAAAATGTATCAGACGATGAAGTTTAATAAACTCCTTGTAATCTGTGATTTTAAAACGTATGTCGCCGCGAACAGCCACAGGAACTGTAAAATCTAAGAATCTTGGGTCAGCAATGTCAAAATAAGGAACGGCAAATCCTGTTTGAATCAGGCCTGCAAGATTTATAAAGTAAATTTCTGCCTGAAAAGGACTTGAACCGCCAAAAGCCGCACCTACAATTCTTGAAAGAATCGGAAAGTTTCCTGTTTTTATTGTCTGATCAAACGGTCCTTCTATAAAATCCTGATTTCCATTTTCACCCGGATAAACAAAAACTGCAACTTCGCCGTCCTTTACCCGAAGGCTTGAACCATAGCGGATTGCATTTTCTTTTTTAGTTGTGTTTACATCTTCTCCAGCCGGACGCCATTTCCAGATTAAGTATTCTTTTTCATCACAGCGGATTACATCCATCAATCCGCCTTCGTTTTTTTTATTGAATAAGCCCATTAGTTTGTCTCCTCTTTAGAACATCATACAAAACTGTTATTTTGATTTCTTTTTGCTTTGCCGTTCATCAATTAAATTTTGTAATTCCTTTTTCTTCCCAGCCCATAAACCTCTTGCGTTCCTATATTCATCTTTATCCCAACCTGAAAGATCATAGCTCCATACCATATTTTGTAAAGCAAGTTCTGCTGCTTCATAATTCTTATTCTCAATTAGAGTTGTGACTTCTGTATAAAGATTTTCAAGCCGTCTGGTTTCATTTTTTGTTTTTATATATTTGGGGATAAACATGCTACATAAAAGACCAGGAAAAATAAAAAATAAAAAAAATACACTTATAATGGCAGCTTTTGTTTGGTTACTTGCGTTGTACCAAAAGCTGTTTCGTTTTCTTTCCCATTTTCTATTCTTTCTTTCCTGTTCTTTCTGCTTCTTCCTGTTTATAATGGCTCGTTCTTCAATGATCTTTTTATAATTGTCATACAATTCATTTATAGATGCTTCCCACTTTTTAGTTTCTTCAAAAATCGGATCATCTTTTTTAAACATCATATAAACTTTACTTTTAATTTCATCAAACTTACTTGAAAAAGAACTTACACGCATTTGGTCTGCACCATTCTGCATGTCCTGCTTTAAGATTGATGCAACCATAAGCATAAAGTTTCCAAGTTCTTCTCTTTCATTTGGAATTGGAAATGAAGCAACAAAATCACGCTCTTCTTTTCCCTCGTACTTTATAAGTCCTTCCTGAAAATCTTTTGAGGTTTTGCTTACGTTTATTCCTGATAATTCATGACCTTTGGGGCATGTCAGTGCAAAGGCAGGTACTTCCTCTCCACAGACAGGACATTTTCTTTTAACTCCTACAAATACTTCCTTTCTTTTTGTGTCATCTGCAACATTCTCATTTGCTCCAGGAATTGGAGGAGGAGTCTGTGTTCCAGAAACCGGAGCTCCGCATGTATCACAAAACTTTGCATCATCATTTAACTGCTTACCGCAGTTTGTACAAAACTTCATATTGTCACCTCAATTTTCAAAAAAATTACTTCTTCTTTCCAAACATGCCAAAGCCTTTAGAAATTCCGGCAAACGAATGTTTCATCTGATCTGCAAGCTGATTTTTCATTTCATTCATCGGTTCGGCCATTGTATCTTTCACCATACCGCCCATTTCTGAAAATGCATCTTTTATTGGAGCGGCAATGTCTTCTTTAATCTGTTCTGTTGCAGTGAGCTGCCCGTTTGCTTTTCTGTTTTCATAATCTTCTTTTTTTTCAGCTGCAGCTTCTTCTGCAAGTGCCTTACATTTTGCCGAGCAGTAATGTTTGGTCGAAAGGCTGACTGCGCGTTTTACAATTCCAAAACCCATCTGTTCAATAAAACCGCCGTTCATATCATTTTTGATATAAGCGCCGCACCAGTCACAATAAATATCTCCTGTCTGAGATGTTTTCACTTTGTTTAAGAAACCCATAATTCACCTTCCAATGTTTTGATTTTTTTTCGTTCCCTTCGGAACGCCTTCATTCTACCGCATGGCCTCAAAATTCCTTTGAGAAAACTTCCTAATAAAAATGGCAAATTTTTAGGAAAATTTCCCAAAGATAAAATTGCGATTTGTTGTATAATGACAGACATGGATAAAAAGCAAGCGGCAGGCTCTGGATTTAAAATAAAGGCCCTCTTTAAAATTGAGTTTATTTTCATTTATATTGCAGTTCTGAACTTTGGATTTTCCATCGGCTGCAAAACCTACACAAATAAAAAGATTGCCAATCTGAATTCCCAGATGCTTAAGATTCAGCTGGAAGAAAACAGCGGCATTTTTAATCATCAGAATCTGATTCAAAAACTGGAATATGATTACAAGCCTTTCACCTATTTTGATTACGAACTTAAGGCCGAACTTTCTCAAATTCTTACCCTTCTGGGCGAAAACAAAAGCATGATTGAACCAATCGTCACTTTCCAGAATCACATGCACCAGACAGAAAGCCGCCTTAACTTTGGCTATGATTCCCTTCTATACTGCTCTCTGATTCTGATTGTCATTGCAGTCTATTTGATTGCAGAAAAATATTTTAAAAACAAAATTGATTTTCAGCGGCTCAAGGTGATGAACGAGGAACAGTCTAAAATCAGCCGCAACCTTCACGACGGAGTTGCCCAGGATCTTGCCGCCTTAAAGCTCTATCTTGAAAAAGAAGACCTTTCAAAATCAAAGTTTTACGCCCAGCAGGCTTTTAACGAAGTGCGTTATATGATTGGAGCAACGCACCTGGATTTGAATCAGAGTTTTGAAGAAATCGTAAGAAAGATGGCGGCGACTCTTGAAACCAACTATAATATTTCTACAAAGGTTTATGTCGGCTCCACAAAGATTCAGAATCTCAACGAAAATATTCAGGTTGAGCTGATACGAATTTTGCAGGAGGCCCTTTCCAATATTTCGCGCCACGCAAATGCCAGCAATGTGGAAATCCGTTTTGTAGACGGCATCGACGATTTTAAATTCATCATAAAAGATGACGGAAAAGGCTTTAGCGAAGAAGAAGTAACAGAGAAAAATTCCAGGGGCGGACGCCAGCATTACGGAGTTTCAAACATTAAGGAACGCGTTGAACTTTTGAGCGGTACGGTTGATTTTATTCATGAAGGAGGAACAACAATTGCAATCACAATTAAAGATTCTGTTTGTAGATGATCATGTAGGACTGCGGGACGGAATGAAAGAGATGCTGAAAAGCAAAAATCCGGATTTTGATTTTGTCTGTGCAAGCGATTACGAAACTGCCCTTGAAGCATTAAAGAATAATCCTGACTTTCTGATTGCAATTCTTGATTTGAATCTTGACGGAAAAAGCGGACTGGAAATAATTCCTGAAATCAAAAAAATTAACTCCTCTATTTCCATCATGATTTATACGATGTTTAATGACGTGCTTCATGTTCAAAATGTCCTGCTTAACGGTGTTCAAGGCTACGTTACAAAAGATGCCACAATTGATGAAGTTGCGCTCGCAATCACCACGATTTCAAAAGGCAATTCCTATTACAACAAGGCGGCAACAGAAATAATGCAGTCGCTCCTGACAAACAAAGGCCGTGCCCACGACATTACCAATGATTTGAGCTATCTTTTTGACAATTACAAAGAACTCTCTGCCAAGGAGCGGGAAATTTTCATCCTGCTGTCTCAAAATATGGAAATCATCGACATTGCAAGAAAACTCGGTAAGTCAGAGAAAACTGTAATCAATCAGCGGACGGCGGTTTACTCAAAGCTGGATATAAAAGACCGGCACGATTTACTGGAAAAAGCAAAGCTTCTGGGACTAATCTATGACAAATAAAAAATCCTGTTCTTCTGTTTCCCAAATAATTTTCATCGTCCTCTTTACTGTCTCTTCAATCGGAATAAATTATTTGGGTTCAGTTCTTGCAGGCCTGATTGCATTTCCCCTCTATCTTGATTCCGTGATGACCATTGCAGTAACTGCCTTGTGCGGGCTTGTGCCTGGGCTTATCTGCGCCTTCTTTTCAAACCTGCTTTTATACATTTTTGCAAACACAGGAATCCTTTTTATGACGTGCCACATTTCTACAGCCGTAATTGCATATTTTGTTTTCCGTGCAGAAAGAAACAATCCTCCTAATGTAAGACTGCTTTCCTCTTCCAGCTTTATGTGGGCGGGCTTCTTTGCATCTCTTTCAAACTCAATTCTGGGAGACACAATAAGCGCACTTTTTTATAAAGCAAACACCTCAATTCCTCAGGTTGATAACGCAGTTCAGGGAATTTATGTGGTTATCCGCAATCTGAATGTCGCAGCATACATCGGCGGAACTCTAACAAATCTTGTTGATAAAATCATCAGTGCCGTAATCTGCTATGCAGTTTACCGGCTGATTTTAAGAATCACGAAAAATACTTTTCATTGACCCGGTTGAAGCAATTACCGGCTTTGCTCCCGGCGAAAACTCATTTATTCATAATGGGTACCCTCAGAAGCGTTTCCGCCCTTTCCGTGAATATATAAAACTGTTTTCATTTATTTCCTTCTTTTTCTGGGCGTTGCGTCAGCTTCGCTGTCGCCGGGCTTTCCGCACTTCCGCGCTAACCGCGCTCCATACCGCAAGCGGTACTGCTTCGCAGGTGCTCCAATCCCTAACGCTATCCCATCAGCCATTCCGCAATTTCAAGAAATTATATATTTTGCGGAATAATATTTGATTTTTATTCCGCATTTTTTAATATTTTTCATTTTCGCGGAATAAAAACACTTTTTTCTCTCCTTTATTATGGTGCACTGGAAGAATTCGGAATGCGCGATAATCATTTTGAAGAAGACGAACAGGACGGCTAGTTCCCGGAAGGTATGTTCAGATTTGAAAAGCGAATTGAATATTAGTAGAATAGGCATTAGGGTGTATCACATTCCGTTTCCGGAAGATCGACCAGGAAAAAGGAATGGCTATATGGAAAAAATGACAATAGAAGAAGTAAAAGAAGAAGCAAAAAAAAGTTTACTTATAGAGTTTAATTACAAGGGAAACAACTATACTGTATCTGGCGGAGAAGATGCAAAATATTGGATTTTTTTTAAAAACGAGGAGAAAGTGGGAAGTGTTTATGGATTTAATAACGTATTCACTTATAAGTTTGTTGAAGGAAAATCAATAGTCGAATTATTTGATGAAATAGAACCGTCAATAGAGTTTGACTAAACTGTTTATTCATCAATATAATAAAACTAGTTGTATCACCTTCCGTTTTCGGAAGGTCGGCCAGGACTTTTTTTCCGGTAACAGTTTTACTTAATATCTTTCATCCTGCTTAAGCTGATTAAAGCGGTAACAGTTTTACTTAATTTTATATGATATTCAACCCTTATTCCGTTTACTTTTTTTTCCGGTAACAGTTTTACTTAATATCTTTCATTCTGCAGGTGAATAAAGTGGTAACAGTTTTACTTAATTTTATATGATATTCAACCTTTATCCCGTTTACTTTTTTCCGGTAACAGTTTTACTTAATATCCTTCAT